>JBDSIP010000543.1:0-3088 GCA_039917915.1 Thermoflexales bacterium | reverse complement strand
TGGCCGTGGCCGAAAAGGATGTCGACGAAGAGATTAAGACCCTCATCCAGTTGCGCGGGGGGCGGGATGCCTACCTGGCCTGGCTCAAGCAAAGCCGAATGGCCGAGGAGGATGCGCGCGAACTGGCCCGCGCCGACTTGACGTTGGCGGCGCTGCGCGACCGGATTGTCGCCCAGCTTCCGCGAACCGCCGAGTATGTCCACGCGTGGCACATTGTGTTGGCCACCCGGGCCGAGGCCGACCGGATCCTGGCCCAGGCCCAGCGCGGGAGCAACTTCAGCACGCTTGCCCAGACCAACAGTATCGACACCAGCACACGCCCGGCCGGCGGTGATCTGGGCTGGTTTGCGCGCGGCACAGGAGCGGTTGTGTGGCAGGAAGTGGAGGATGCGGCCTTCGCGCTCAATATCAATACCCTGAGCAGCGTCGTGGCGAGTCCGATCGGTTTTCACATCATCAAGGTGACCGAGCGTCAAACCCGAGCATTGACAATCGAAGACCAATCGCGGCTGCAGCAGGCCGCCATGGAGAAATGGCTGGCCAACCTCAAGGCCGGCGCGACGATCGAACGCGCCAACTGATGTTGATCCATGGGCACGCTGTATCTCGTCGCCACGCCAATTGGCAACCTCGAGGACATCACGTTTCGGGCCCTTCGGATTCTGCGCGAAGCGGCCCTGATCGCCGCGGAAGACACCCGGACCACCCGCGTGCTGCTCGACCGGTATGACATCGCCACGCCCACGACGAGCTATCACGAGCACACATCGGTGTCCAGAGCGGACGCCATACTGTCGGCCCTCGAGACTGGAGATGTTGCGTTGGTCAGCGACGCTGGGACCCCGGGCATTAACGATCCCGGATACGAACTCGTGGTCGCCGCGATCGCGCGCGGGCATATGGTGTCCCCGATCCCCGGGGCTTGCGCGGCCGTTGCCGCGCTGGCCGCATCCGGGTTGCCCACCGACCAGTTCACCTTTGCGGGGTTTGCGCCGCGCAAGAAAGGCGCGCTGACAGCCTGGGTGGCGGGGCTGCGGCACGAGCAACGCACAACGCTTGTTTACGAGTCACCCCACCGGATACTGGAAACGCTGAAGGCCCTGGCCGCCGCCTACCCCGACCGGCCGCTATGCGTCGCGCGGGAGATCACCAAGCGCTTCGAGGAGTTCTGGCGCGGGACCTGCGCCGGCGCAGTCGCCCACCTTGAAGCGCAGCCTCCACGCGGCGAGCACGTTCTTGTCATCGGCGGCGCGGTCGAACCTGAGGTCACGGCCTGGGAACCCGGCGAAGTTGAGGCTGCGCTTCGCGAGCGCCTGAAGAATGGCTATTCCGGGCGGGACGCGGCGGCCGAAGTAGCCAATTTGTCGGGCTGGCCAAGACGCGAAGTGGTGCGCCTTGTCGATGCGGTAAAATACACGGCCGCAAATTAGAGGAGCGAGTAGTGAGCAACGAAGAGACCACCCCTGAAACCACCCCTGAGCAGCCTGCCGTCGTCGCGCCGATGCCCGACGGCATGACTGTCAAATCCCGTCACACGGGCACCGTCACGCGCGTCGATCTTGGAGGCGCGCTGATCAGCCTGGGCGAAGGCGTCGACGGCTATCTTCACATTTCCAAGATGATCGCCCAGGGCGGAGGCCCGGTCACCCGGGTTGCCGATGCCTTCAAAGCGGGCGACACGGTCGAAGTCAATGTCACCGCCGTGCACCCCGAGAAACGCCGAGTTGACTTGACAATGCACAAGCCGCCCGCGATGGACTGGACCGATCTGAAAATCGGGACCGTCCTCGAGAGCGTCAAGGTCGTTGCAGTTGAGAAGTTCGGCGTGTTCGTCGATTTCGACGGGCCCAAGCACGGTCTGGTGCCGTTCAATCTGATGACCCTGTCCGACCGCCCAAAGGTCGGGGATGTGCTCGAGAAACTGTGGGTAATGGAAGCCAGCGAGGAGAAGCGCCGGATCGGCTTCACCATGTTCGAACCAGCCGCTCTGCCCTGGGACAACGTCAAGAAAGGTGAGGCTTACCGGGGCAAGGTCACCCGCATTGAGCGCAACGGCGCCTACGTTGAGATTGGCGCGGAGCGCGAAGGGTTGCTTAAGTCCGCATCATTCGGCGGCGGTTTCGTCAACGTCGGGGACTTCGTCGCCGTGGGCGAGGATGTCGACGTGCGTGTCACATTTGTTGACCCCTCGCGCAAGCGCATCGATCTGAAGCTCGATGGCTTGAATCCTGAGGACATGGCGCTTTCGTCGGGACCGGAGGAGGAAATCTCCCCCATGGCCGCGGCGATGCAGCGGGCCCGCCAGGGTCATCGTGGCTCGACAATGACTCAGACAGCGCCCGTCAAAACGCAGAAGAAGCAACGCCAACTTAACGATGCGCTCGAGCGGACGCTGCAGCAACTTCAGCAGCAGAAGCTGGGCTGAACCCTACTCGCGAAGTGAAGAAGCCGGGCGTTGTTGCGCCCGGCTTTTTTGTTTCTTTGCGGACCTGTCGGCATGATATTTCTGGTGTGATATCCCCCGGATTCGCGGCTGGATAACACACCGGAAGGAAGTATTCGTAGCGCTTCGCGCGGGGATCGTGATCCCGCCTGGATTATTCAGGACAGCTTCAGCGCTCCTGGGCAATCCGGAGTGTTTCGCGGGCGACTTCTTCCACGGGGGTCTTGAAGGCAAATGTCATGCGCCAACGCCCGTCGCGATCCAGCAAATACGTAAAGCTGGTGTGCGCGACAAGGTAGCTTGCCGAGGTGCCTGCGGGCTTCTGCTTCTCGAAGGCAGCCCCGAATTCCGCCCCAAAGCGGCGAACCGTTTCGATGTCGCTGGTGGCTGACAGGAAGTCCGGATCAAATGCCCCGATGTAGCGTTTGAGCACTTCGGGAGAATCGCGCTCCGGATCGACGCTGATATAGAGCATGGCAACATCAACCGCATTTGGCCCAAGCAGCGCCTTAACCTGTTTGAGCTCGGCCAGCGTCAGCGGGCAGACATCTGGACAAAATGTGTAGCCAAAAAAGATCAGGATCGAACGGCCCTTCAACTGGCTGAGTTTGAACGGCTGCCCGTTCATGTCCACCAGCGCATAGT
>JBDSIP010000542.1:0-4074 GCA_039917915.1 Thermoflexales bacterium | reverse complement strand
CGGGTGTTCAATGATCGAAGCGAATGCCGCTGACTGAGGCCCATCGGCGAAATACTCAAGCCAGACTGATGAGTCAATGACGTTCATACCCTATCGTCGTTGCGCTCGATCGTCGTGTCGATGCCTTTCAAGAAGCCGCGCAGCTTCTTGGCCTTGATCACGGGAATAAGCTCAATCCGGTTGCCCAGTTGGATCACTTGGATTTTTTGTCCGGGTTTGAGACCCATGGCCTGGCGCACCGCCAGGGGAATGACAACCTGGAACTTTGGGGAGATGGTTACTGTTTGCATGGTGATCGATGGCGATATCGTAATACGATCGAACTGAAAACGCAAGTTTGCCGGGGGCAGGTAACATAGCATCTACCTTTGAAACTAAAGTCCCCCTCCCCCGCGACCCGGGCCGACCTGCGTCGCCTGATCGGGCTGATCTCCCCATTCTGGAAAACGCTGGCGGTCGCTGCGGTGTTGCTCGCGTTATCCAGCTCGGTCACCCTGGCCCTGCCGGCGGCGGTGCGTTGGCTGATTGACGGCGTCTTTGTCACCGGCAGCGCCGTCCAGCTTGACCAGATTGCGTTGGGGCTGCTCGGCTTGTTTGTCATCCAGAGTTTGCTCTCGGTGGGCCACTCGTATCTCATGGCCGGGGTGAGCCAGCGCCTCATCGCCAATCTGCGCCTGGACATCCACGAGCGGGTGCAGACCTTGCCTCTGCGCTTCTTTGCTGAGCGCCGGACCGGTGAGATTGTGTCGCGGATCAGCAACGATGTCACCGTTACCCAGGAGGCGTTGACCGATACCCCGCTCAGCCTGTTGCGCCAGATCATCAGTCTGGTCGGCGGGATCGTCCTCATGCTGGTGATGAATGCCCAACTGACATTGGTCATCTTCGCCCTGATCCCGCCCGTGATCGTAGTTGGGCTGCTCTTTGGCCGGCGGCTGGAGGGGTTGTCGACCGCAGTCCAGGACCGGCTGGCCGAGTCGATGGTGGCGCTCGAGGAGATGCTGTCGGGCATCCGGGTGGTCAAGTCATTTGCCCGCGAGGCCTTCGAACGGGCGCGCTTCGGGTCGCGCGTCGAGGCTGCCTACGGCACGGCCATGCAGCGGGCGCGGGTGCGGGCGGTCTTCATCCCGCTGATCAGCTTTCTGGGCTTCGGCGCGTTGACCTTTATGCTCTGGTTTGGCGGGCGCCAGGTTGCGCGCGGCGAGCTCACCCCGGGCGAGCTCGTCGCTTTCCTTTTCTACATGTTCATGGTGGCCGGGCCGCTGGGGGAGTTCGCCGGTTTGTACGCCAAAGTGCGCGAAGCGCTCGGCGCCGCGCGGCGGATCTTCGAAATGCTCGACGCCGCGCCCGAGCCCTTTGCCGCGCCGGGAACCGTGATGCCCGGCCCGCTCCGGGGTGAGGTCATCTTCGACGATGTCGCCTTTGCCTATGACGGCGGGCAGCCGGTGCTGAACGGGATCGCGCTGCGGGCCGCGCCAGGCGAGGCCATCGCCATCGTCGGCCCGAGCGGGGTGGGCAAGACCACCCTGGCCAATCTGATCCCGCGCTTCTACGAGCCCACTGCCGGGCGCATCCTCATCGACGGGCGGGAGGCCCGCGGCTTTGACCTGCGCGGGCTGCGCGAGCAGATCGGGCTGGTGCCGCAGGAGGCCTTTCTGTTTGGCGGAACCATCCGCGAGAACATCGCCTATGGCCGGCTCGCTGCCCGCACGGATGCCATCGAGGAAGCGGCCCGAGCGGCGAATGCCCACGACTTCATCGTTGGCCTGCCGGGCGGGTATGACACCATCGTCGGCGAGAAAGGGGTCAAGCTGTCGATGGGCCAGCGCCAGCGGGTTACCATTGCCCGGATGTTGCTCAAGGACCCCCGCATCTTGATCCTGGATGAGGCCACCTCGTCGCTTGACTCGGAGTCCGAGCGCCTGGTCCAGGAAGCCCTCGAGCGGCTCATGCGCGGGCGGACGAGCTTTGTCATCGCCCACCGCCTTTCGACGATTCAGCGGGCCGACCGGATCGTCGTGCTGCAGGCTGGCGGTGTCGTCGAGCAGGGGACGCACACGGAACTCCTGGCCGCGGGCGGGCTGTATCAACATCTGTGGTCGCTGCAGTTTGCTGATCTTGCCGAAGAAATCACATGAACCCAACTTCAGTTCCCCTGACCACGCGCCCCGCCTGGGGCGCGCTATCCGCCCACGCCGCCGCGCAGGGCGCCGCACACCTCCGCCAATTGTTCGCCCAGGATCCGGGGCGCGGGGCCCAGATGGTCCGCGAGGCCGAAGGGCTGTATCTCGACTTCTCCAAGAACCGTATCACCGATGAGACGTTGCGCCTGTTAATCGAGCTGGCCGAGCAGAGCGGTCTGCGCGAGCGCATCGGGGCCATGTTTCGCGGCGACAAAATCAATCTCACCGAGGGCAGGGCGGTGCTGCACGTCGCCCTGCGCGCCCCGCGCGGCGCCGACATCTGGGTCGATGGCCACAACGTCGTCCCGGACGTCCATGCCGTGCTGGACCGGATGGCTACGTTTTGTGAGCGCGTGCGCTCGGGGAAATGGACGGGCCACACCGGCAGGCGCATTCGGACCATCGTCAACATCGGCATCGGCGGGTCGGACCTTGGCCCGGTGATGGCCTATGAAGCCTTGCGCCATTACGCTGCCCGCGACCCGGCCTGCCGCTTTGTGTCCAACGTTGATGGCACAGACTTTGCCGAGGCCGTCCGCGATCTTGATCCAGCCGAGACGCTCTTCATTGTCGCCTCGAAGACCTTCACCACCCAAGAGACGATGACCAACGCCAGGACGGCCCGGGACTGGGCGCTCGCGACATTGGGTGACCCCGCCGCGGTGGCAAAGCACTTTGTGGCGGTCTCGACCAACGCCGCCAAAGTCGCCGAGTTTGGGATCGACACGGCCAATATGTTCGGCTTCTGGGACTGGGTGGGCGGGCGCTATTCCATGGACTCGGCCATCGGGCTGTCGACGATGCTGGCGATCGGGCCGGCGCAGTTCCGCGAGATGCTGGCCGGCTTTCACGGCATGGATGAGCACTTCCGGACCGCGCCCTATGGGCAAAATCTGCCGGTGCTGATGGGGTTGCTGGGCATCTGGAACGCCAACTTTCTGGGCGCGCACACGGTGGCGGTGCTGCCCTACGACCAATATCTCAAGCGCTTCCCGGCTTATCTGCAGCAGCTCACGATGGAGAGCAACGGCAAACACGTGACGCTGGACGGGCGGGTCGTCGATTATGCGACCGGCCCTATCTACTGGGGCGAGCCGGGCACCAACGGCCAGCACTCGTTCTACCAGTTGATCCACCAGGGAACGCGGCTGATCCCGTGCGACTTCATCGCTTTCGCCCGCTCGCCGAATGCGCTCGGCGTCCACCACGACCTGTTGATGTCCAACGTTCTGGCCCAGGCCGAGGCGCTGGCCTTTGGCAAGACCGAGGCCGAGGTCAGGGCGGAGGGAACGCCCGAGGCGCTCGTCGCGCACAAGACCTTCGACGGCAATCGGCCCTCGAACCTGATCCTGGCCGAACAACTGACCCCGCGCATCCTGGGCGCGCTGGTCGCGCTCTACGAGCACATCGTCTTCACCCAGGGCGCGATCTGGAACATCGGCTCGTTTGACCAGTGGGGGGTTGAGCTGGGCAAGGCTCTGGCCACCCGCATCCTGCCCGAGCTGTCCGGCGATGGTGAGCTTGCCCACGACAGCTCGACCAATGCCCTGATCCGGCGCTATCGGGCGGGGCGGGCGGGCAAAGTTGCGAGGAAGGAAGCAGAAGTGTAGACTGATAGGCCAAAGCAACACCATCCGCAGCGAAGTATCATAGAAAATATCTCGGAACTGTTTGTCCAAATGTCCAGCGAAGACGAAACCCGTCGAATCCTCGATCTGATGGCTATTTTTTCCGCAACGATTGAGAATCGCGTTGCAGGCGATCAGGCCGTCGCTCAGGGTAACCTCACGATTCGTTAGCGATCACACTGCCACCTCCGATGACACAAAAGACGCTTTCTCGACGGCCTGTCTCAAACCAGCCCAATGGCGCGCTTGGCCTCGCCTGGGGC
>JBDSIP010000541.1:0-8799 GCA_039917915.1 Thermoflexales bacterium | reverse complement strand
GCGCCACGGCTGAATCGTTGGAACTCGCGATGGGTGTTTGCGCTGGTATCGGTGACGGCGAAGTGGGCAAAGTAAAGCTGGCGGGTGGCGAGGCTGGCGTCCGCCGCCGGCGCGCCGGGCGCCAGCGCGCGCCGAAAGATCGTGAACTGATACCCGAAGTGCCGTCCGCTCGCAGTCATCACGTTGCCGGTGTAGTACCACCACTCGGTCTGAAAGTCGTCATGCGGGCCGTGATCGCGCGGGAACTCAAGATCGCGGGCGATCAGGGCCCGGGCGAACTTCGAGGTATCGCCATCAGCCTGCAGGCCCTGGATCGTTGCGCGGGCCGGTGATGGCTGCGGCGGCTGAAAGGCCAGAAACAGCAACACGCCGATTCCAATCACAATTACTGCCGCAATCGCGCGGCTGACATGCTTCATCCGTGAGATTCTAGATCATCCGGAAAGTCGATAGGGCGCATTCGCCACTGGGGGCAATATCCCACCCGAGATTGCGAAGGTGACAGGAGGATCTCACGCGAAGACGCGAAAAAGTGCTTCGGGACGTCGCGTGAAATGCCCCAAACGGCAAGCGCACCCAATCGATATGCCTTGGCCAGGCCGGGGCATATCGATTTCAGAAGTTGTGGCGGGCATCCGTCCCTCTACAATCGCGGGGTGCCAGGCGACAACGGCCCCATCATTATACAACTCGACGGGCTGTCGCACCCGCGCCTGCGTGACGGCATCGCCCGCGGGCTGCTGCCGACCCTCGACCGTTGGCTGCGCGAGGGGACCCATCACTTGCATCCGTTGGACAGCGGCCTGCCCTCGCAGACCTCCAGCGCCCAGGCCGCGCTCCTGTACGGAGTCTCCGATCCACCGCCTGGTTTTCGCTGGTACGACCGCGGGGCCCGCCGCGCCAGGACCTCGCGCAGCCCGGCCGATTTGCGGCACGTGGCCCGCGCCTGGCCCGATCGTACCGGCCTGCTTCTGGGCGGCGCGGCGATCACCACCGCCTGGCCCGCTGGAGCCGATCGCCGCACCCTGGTGCTCAGCGAAGGGCCGCGCCGGGCGAATCTCCGCTCAATCCCCTGGAACGCCAAGCTCGGCCCGCGCTGGCCGCAGGGCGCGCGCTACGCCAGACTCGCAGCCATCCTGCGCGGAGCACTCGTGGCCGGAGCCCTGGACGCGCTCACCACCAGCGCTGCCGTGGCGGCCATTGGCGCCGTGCGCGGGCCCGTCTTTGCCACGCTGCTGGGCTACGACCAGGTCGCCCACCACGCCGGCCTTGACGCGCCTATGACGGACTGGGCGCTTTGCCGCCATGACAACGCATTGCGGGTCATTGAGCGCGCAAACAACGCGCAGAACCGCCGGGCGGAGCTTGTCGTATTTGCCGATCACGGCTTGTCAGGATGTGTGTCCTTTCAGAAGTTGCGCCGAGAAACGCTGGGCGGCATGATCGCGCGCGCGACTGGAACGTCACGGCGCGACTGGCATGTAGCGCCCTCTGGCAATCTCGCCCACGTATACGCGTTGAGCGCGCAGGCGATGTCTGCCTTGAGTTCGCTTGTCCCGGTGTTGATGCGCGATGACGCCATCGGATTCGTCGTCCACGATGGGATCGCACACGGGCGCAACGGCAAGGTCGATCTTGCATCGGGGACGGCGTCGGGTGACCATCCCCTCGTCGCCTTCGGTTCGCCTGGACTGCGAACGCGACAGATCGCCGGCCTCGCCCGTCACCCGGATGCTGGGGATCTCATCGTGATGGGCGCCGCTGACGGAAAGGGTGCTGTGACGGCGTTTGAAGATCAACGGGCCGCCCACGGCGGGCTCGGCGGCCCCCAAACACAAGCGTTCGCCATGCTGCCCGTCGGGGTTTCCGCCACCGATGAACTGAATTTGAGCGGACTCCGCGAGCGCCTCCTAGGAATGCTTGGACACTTTCCCTGAGAGCTATCCTAAAACATCCGGCGAGATCACAAAACCCCGCGTTTCGCGCGGGGTTTTGTGATCTCGCCCCGCATTCATTGGATGACTTCAAGGCTTCGGCTTGTGACTATATAAAGCTGCCTACGGGAGTTGAACCCGAAACCTATCGCTTACGAAGCGATTGCTCTACCGATTGAGCTAAGGCAGCAAGGATGTGAATGCGCGCAAGAATATACCACACGGGGATCGTTTCTCCACAGGATATAATGGCGGCTCAAGTTACACGAGGAGGTGTTCCAAACACAAAAGCCAATGAAGTACCGTATGCCAATGTTCTCTGATTCGCCCATTCAAGGCGCAGGGACCGAGGTTGCGGCGGCACGAGCCATGAGGCAGGCCGCGCAGCAACGAGGGTTGCCTGCATGACCGTCAACTTTGAGAGAAAGGAGCATCTTGAGTGAAATCCTAATCACCCACACCCGCCCCAAACATCTCCCCTCCTGCGCTGAACTTCAGCGCGTCTGTTTCCCCACGCTTGCGCCCGAGGAACACCTCACCGAAACCCACATCGCCCATCACCTGCGTTTGTTCCCCGAAGGTCAGTTCGTCGCCATCGAGACCGCCACGGAACGCGTGATCGGCATGACCGCCGGTTTCCGCACCCACTTTGACTTCAACCACACCCATGGCCACACGTTTTTGCGGGCCGTAAGCGGTGGCTGGTTCTCTCGTCACAATCCGCACGGATCGCACTACTACGGCGCCGATATGAGCGTCCACCCTGATTTTCGGGGGCGCGGGTTGGCGCGGGGCTTCCACGAGGCGCGCAAGGAACTGTGCCGACGACTTGGCTTGAAAGGCCAGGCGGTTTGCGACATGATCCCAGGCTACGCGGCTTATACCCGGGTCATGACGGCGTTCGAATACGTCAACCATGTCGTGAAGGGGGCCATCTACGACAGCACATTGACGACGCAGATTCGAAACGACTTTCAGGTGCGCGGGCTGGTCGCCAACTACGTGATGGACGCGCCGACCCGCGGCTGGGCGACCGTCCTGGAGTGGCGCAATCCGGAGCACACCGAGATCGCCCTGCCCCCGTTTCGAATTGAACCCGCCGCCAACGACCCGCGTGAGGGTCGGATTTGGTAGGGGGTGGTGATGGTCGCTGGCATTGAAGTCCGCCCGATGCGGATTGGCGACGCGGAGGCCTGTGAAGCCCTCGATCGGGGCTGCTTCCCCACCGTCGATCCTAGCACAATCTACACTGCCAAGCAATTCCGCCACCATCTGGGGCTCTTTTCAGAGGGACAGTGGGTGGCCGACGACGTCCGAACCGGCCTGCAGATCGGTTTTACCTCGACGCTCCGGATCAACATCGATTTCGCATCGCCACACCTCGTCAATGTCTACCAGGACACTGATCATGGCTGGTTCAACACGCACATACCGGGGGGGGCCCACCTGTATGGCGCGGACATGTGCATCAGCACGGCCTATCGTGGCCTCGGCATCGCGCGCGAATTTTACGACCGGCGAAAATCGCTCTGTCGGGCATTGGGTCTGGCCGGCCAGGTGGTCTGCGGATTGATCCCAGGTTACAGCCGGCACCGGCGTGAGATGACCGCCTACGAATACGTGAACAAGGTCATTGCCGGCGAACTGCATGACCTTACGTTGACGACTCAACTCAGGAACGGGTTTGTCGCCCGCGGGCTGCTGCCCGAATATGTGCATGATGATGTGACGGGCGGTTGGGCGGTTCTTTTGGAGTGGCGCAACCCTGATCGGTATACTGGCGCGCCGCAAGACGCGCCCCATGCCCCATCCGATGAGCGCTGAGCGCGCGTCCGCCGCAAACGCACATGATCAGTGACATGAACCAGCAGGCCATCATCGCCGAGCGCGAGCTCCTAAAACAACGCACGCGCGAAATTGAAGCCGTGCGGGAGATCTTCCGGGCCGTCAACGCGGTGTCCGACCTGCGCTCGATCCTGGACACCGTTACCCGGACCGCCACCCGCGCGCTGGACTCAGATTCGTGCTCGATCTATCTGCTGGACGCATCCGGCGCCCAACTGGTGCTGCGCGCCACGACCGGACTGTATCCGGAGGCGGTGGGGAACGCGCATCTTGAACTCGGACAAGGACTGACCGGATGGTCGGCCATGCATTTGCAGGCTGTCGCGGTATCGGACGCCTGGAGTGACACGCGCTTTCACCAGGTTCCAAACACCCGCGAGAAGCCATTCCGGTCGCTTCTGGCGGTGCCGTTGCGCAGCGGCGAACGGGCGATCGGCGCGTTGAATGTGCAGACCCATCGTCTGCGTCACTGGACAAATGGCGACATCGAATTCGCGACGTTGATTGGTGACATGGTGGCCGGCGTGCTGGAGCGCGCGATGCTGTTCGAGCAAACCGAAAGGCGGATGCAGGAACTGGCGGCGGTCTCTGAAGTGTCAAGGGCGGTCGTCGCCCCGGCCTATCTCGACGAGACGCTGCGGCTGGTGGCCGAAATGGTGCTGCGCGCAATCAGCGCGCGTCGCTGCGCGCTGTTGCTCCTCGATGAAACCGACAACGCCTACCTGCCGCGGGCGGCGTCCGACCGGACCCCCGGCATTCCGCCCGAGCCGGAGTGGCAGCTCGACAACCTGCCCCTGCTGAACATCGAATCGCTGGCCGGTCCCATCGCGATCGGCGATGTCGCGACTGAGCTTAGCCCAAAACTTGCCTCCTGGGCGGCCAAGGCCGGCCTGAACAGCCTGTTGGTGGTGCCGCTTGTATCGCGCGAGCGGATCGTCGGGCTGATGAACGTGTGGAATGACGCGCCACGCGATTTCGGCGACCAGGAAATTGACCTGTGCACAACGCTGGCAAATCAAGTCGCTCTGGCGATTGAAAACGCCCACCTGGTTGGCAATGCCACCATCGTGCGCGAGATGAATCATCGGGTCAAGAACAACCTGCAGAACATCGTGATGCTGCTCCAGCTGCAGTTGAGCGAGCATCCCGAGGTCTCGGCAAGTGAAGTGTTGCAGCAGAGCATAGGCCGGATCATGAGCATCGCCGCCGTCCATGACGCGCTCTCCCAGGAAGGCCTTCGACTGGTCGACGTGAAAGACACCATTCAGCGGGTCGTAAGCCTCACCAATGCAAACATGTCGCGTCCCGACCAGCAGCTCACGATCGCGGTGGACGGCGAGCCCATCCGCCTTTCGTCGCGCGCGGCTACGGCCGTCGCCCTATGCGTCAACGAACTCGTCCAAAACGCCATGGAACACGCCTTCGTGGGTCGCAGCGAAGGCGAGATCCAGATCTCGCTCCGCGAGCGCGCGGGTAAGCTGACCGTCGACGTCCGCGACAACGGATCGGGTTTCAGCGCCGAGGCGCGCGACAAGAGCCTTGGACTGCGCATCGTAGAGACGTTGGTGCATGACGATTTGCGCGGCACGTTTCAAATGCGCCGGGTCGGGGACAGCACCATCGCCACAATTGAAGCGCCGCTCAGCTTCGCCTGACCGCATGAGCTCCTTTCAAGTCTTTGCGCTTGCGGCGCTGGTATTGCTCGCCCTGGCCGGCCTGCTGTATTGGCAACTCAGTATTGCCGAGGGCGCCTATTTGGGTCGGCGTGTTGTGGTCTGGCTCTATGATCGGTTTGCCTCACGCTACGAGGCGGTCAAAGCCTACGACGCTGACTGGGAGCGCGACACGCTCGCCGAGCCGGTCGTGGCCTTTCTTGCTCGGTGGCCGGCCGTCGAGCGCGCTGCGGCGCCAGCCGCCCTCGACGTTGCGACCGGAACCGGACGTTTCGCCGCCGCGCTGCTTGGGCACCCGGGCTTCAGCGGTCGGGTGATCGCGCTGGATCTGTCGTCACGCATGCTGGCCATTGCCCGCGTCAAGCTGGCGCCCTTTGGCGATCGGGCCACGCTGCGCCGCGCGGATGCGCAGACGCTCGAGGACGAGGACAGCGCATTCGACGTCGTCGCCTGCCTCGAAGCGCTCGAATTCCTGCCGAATCCGGACACGGCGCTGGGCGAACTCATTCGGGTGTGCCGCCCGGGCGGCTTGCTCGTGCTCACCAACCGCATCGGACCTGACGCCTGGAAGATGCCAGGCCGCACCCAGCCAACGCCGGTTTTCGCCCGCCGATTGGCCGACCTGGGCCTGCTTCGAACGCGCAGGGTGCCCTGGCTGGTGGACTACGATCTTGTCTTCGCGGAGAAGCCGTGAGCCAGCTGCCTATGCGAATGACGTCACCGGCTTTCGTGCGCCGATCGACGCTGTCCAGGATCCGCATTTCGCGGGTAAGTTGCGCTCATTGGAGCACCGCCCCAGCCCGTCGCCGATCTCTGCCTATGCGAAAGGTGTTGATGGCGCCGGCGCTATTTGCAATCTAAGGAACGGGCCCCGGCTTCGCCAGGGGCCCACTCCTCGAGTCAACTCAATGTGGCGGGTTCTACCGCCGCTCCCACCACGCCCTTACCGCCGAAACCCCACTGAGTTCCAGGTAGTCTACTGTCACGGTGTGCGAACCAGCCGACACCGGCACATCCACAAAGAAACTGCGCAGCGACTGTTCGCGCCACTCGTTCATGATCGGCACGCCATCCAGAAACATCCGAACGCCGTCGTCCGACTGGGCATAGAACCGATAGTTTCCACCCGCGAAATTCGACACCGCGGTGAATCGGGCTGTGAAGTTGTCCGGCTGCACTTGAGCCGCAATGGATCCGGTTCCCCAGTTGAAGTCAAGCGCGCCCAGCGACACGACCAGCACCGGCGCGCCCGCAAGCGTCGTGTTGTTATAGAACGCCGCGTTCCAACTCACCGACAACGGTGGCGGGTAGGGCGGTGGATTGGGCGGCGGATAGCCACCCGCTGCCACCCGGTAGAAACTTGCCGAGACTTTGGCCAACCCAGTGAGTTCGACATAGTCGATTCGGATCACGTGCAGCCCGGGGCCAATCGGAATATCGACCACGTTTGCTTGATATCCCTCATAGCTCAGCCGGTCGAACACCCGGGTATTGTCAACCCACATCGCGATACCGTCGTCTGCATTCAAGCTAAAACGATACGTGCCGCCAACAAAGTTGTACGTGCGTGTCCAGCGGCCCGAGAAGTAGTCGCCCACGACCGCAGACGGACTGGGCGTGCCAAACCCCCATTGGAAGTTCAAGGCGGCGTCATACCGCGAGTACGCCGGCGAGCCGGTCTGGGTCGTGTTGTTCCAGAACTGGGCCAGCCATGCGCCGCCAGAAGGCGGCGTATAGGCCTGCGGAATGCATAGCACCCGACCGGTATAGATGACGGTGTTGCGCAATCCGTTGGCCGCCATAATCGCGTTTACGGTCGTGCCATACCGGATCGCGAGACGTGTAAGCGTGTCGCCCCGGACGACGCGGTAGTAGTAGCACGAATAGGCCTCTGGCGCGGTCGCGTCGGACGCGGCCGCGGATTGCGGACCTGCTGCGAAAACCGCGGTAGCCGCGGCCGCAAACCCGCACAGCGCTCGGGCAAACGAATTCAAGCGAATATTCATGTTGACTCGGTAGGCGGTGCGGCGGACGTTGTGCCTTCGCCGTTTGTTGCCTCCCCTCCTGAAAAGATTATAGACCCAAGGTGCGCTTTCTGCGCAAGCGCGTTCGGTGATCGTCGGCTGGACGTCTACCTGCCGGTGGTATTCCTCGACCAGCGCACAGTTTCAGCCAATCCTCGCCTGCTCAAGCAACTCCTCCAGGACGGTCCGTAGGGCCGGCGAGACAACGGCGCTTCGAACTGATGCGATGAACTCGGTTGGGTCGACCAACCCCTCCGCGCGATAAATCACCGCCTGCAACCCCATTTCGAGCCGGTCCACTTCGTGCACGAACCTGGCTTCTGGAGACTGGCCGGACGCGTATTCCTCCCAGAGGGCCAGCCAATCCGCGGCATGCGAAAGCCCGGCAACGATCTCGTGCAGCGCCTGACGCTCGCGGGCGTGCTTGTCAGTTTCGCTCACCCCATCGGCAGGGGTAATGTCGCCGGCATGGGTCTCGCCCAGATCGTGGATCAGCGCCATCCGGAGTGCCCGATCAGCGTCCAGGCCCTCCGCATTCGGGGCCAGAAGCAGGGTCAGCCAGGCGACCCCGGCCGTATGCTCGGCGACCGACTCGCAACGTTCGCGCGGCACGCCGCGGCGCAACCATCCCTGCCGATAAAGCTGTTTTAGCTGGTTGATCTGGACGTAGGCATCCAACACGGGTCCGAATGCTCCGGCCGTGAACAGCGAGCGTGGAACGGGTCCTTTGGTCTCCATGCTTGCATGCTAGCTTGATCGCAACCTTAGGGCGGGTGCATTCGCCGTTTGGGGCATTTCAAGCATACAAGCCGCGAAGTCGCGAAAAGAAGCAAAGGCTTCGCGTGAGATCCACCTGTCACCTTCGCAATCTCGGGTGGGATGTTGCCCCCTGCGGCGAATGCACCTCTTAGAGCCACTACAATTCCCTTTCGTTCAGGTTTCCCGCCGGATCAGCTTGCGCATCGGGCGGGCTTGCGAGGCACCATGACGCGCCCATCCTCACGCTTCCGTACCATCGGCCTGCCCTTGACCCTGGCCGCCGGCGGCCTTGCCCTGTTTGGCGCCGGACTGGCCTGGGTAGCTTACATGCGCCGGAATATCTGGCATGACATTCCCCTGATGGCCGCTCTCGACGGCGAGCTGCGCACCCTGCGCTCCAGCGCCGGCGAGGTGGCCTATTACGCTGGACCGAGCGGGCCAAAAGGCGCGCTACCGATGTTCCTCATTCACAGCGTAAATGCGGCCGCGTCGGCCTATGAGATGAAGCCTCTCTACGACCGGTTTGCCGGGACGCGGCCTGTTGCGGCCATCGACCTACCTGGT
>JBDSIP010000540.1:0-4657 GCA_039917915.1 Thermoflexales bacterium | reverse complement strand
ACGGCGGTCGCCTTAAAGTGAAACGCGCCAGTTTGATTGGTTGTGCCGCCGATGACCTTGTCGCCCTCGGTTTTTGAGACCGGGATGGGTTCACCCGAAATCATGCTTTCGTCGACATAGCTTGAGCCGGACACAACGACGCCGTCCACCGGCACCCGGTCGCCGGGTTTGACCACCATCTCGTCGTCGACTTTTACCTGATCCAACGGGAGTTCCACTTCCGCGCCGGCGCGGATGACCCGGGCGGTTGCGGGCGCAAGCTTGAGCAGCGCCTCAACCGCCTGGCCGGTCGCGAATCGCGAGCGCATCTCCATCCAGTGGCCCACCAGCGAAAACGTGGTGAGCATGGCGGCGGCCTCGAAGAAGACATCGCCCCCGAAGAACAGCGTCGCCCCGACGGAGAACAGATACGCCACCAGGATTCCCAGGGCGATCAGGGTCATCATGTTCACTTCGCGGCGCCGGAGCGCGCGCCAGGCGCCGAGGATGAACGGCCAGCCGCCCCACCAGACCACAAAGCTGGTCAGGATAAGGCCGAACCATTCCATCGAAAGCCCGAAAGGCGGCATGAGCGTGAAGCCGAGCGAACTCCCGATGGGCGAAAACAAGACGACCGGGATCGTCACGATCAGCGACACGACAAAACGCCGCAGCATGTCGTTTGGTGTGCCGTGACCGGCATGTTCGTCGTGGCCGGTGTGCTCGCCGTTGAGGTCGGGCGTGCGCATGTCGTGGCCGGCGTGGGGGTCTGGGGTGCTGGTGCTCGCTGGGGCCCCGTGGCCTGCGTTAGGGTCCGGGGTGCTGGTGCTGGCTGGGGCCCCGTGGCCTGCGTGAGGGTCCGGGGCGCCGGTGCTCGCCGAAGCCCCGTGGTCGGCGTGGGGGTCCGGGGTGCTGGTGCTGGCTGGGGCGCCGTGGCCTGCGTGAGGGTCCGGGGTGCTGGTGCTCGCCGAAGCCCCGTGGCCGGCGTGGGGGTCCGGGGCGCCGGTGCTCGCCGGGGCCCCCTGGCCGGCGTGAGCGCTGGCGTCCGGCAACGATGGGCCAGGAGCTGGTTCTTGCTCGTTGTGCGCCGTGGGTTGGGTGGGGTCTGGCATATGGATCTCTTTAAGCTCGAACGTCGAAATTGCGCATCATTCCCAGGGATTCATGCTCCAGATTGTGGCAATGAACGACGAATCGTCCAGGCGTCGCAAAGCGCGCGATCACCTTCACCCGTTCGCCAGGCATGACCAGGACGGTGTCCTTCCAGCCCGCGTCCATAAGGCCCTCGCGCACCGCGTCCTGAAGCGGCTTTAGATCGGGCAGTACATCGCGACTGAGCACGTTGAACTGAACACCGTGGATGTGCATCGGGTGCGGCATCCCATTCGGGTCCATCACGGCGCCCGGATTCTTTTCGTTGACGAATTCCCAGATTTCGGTCGTGTTCAGCTTGATGATCTCGTCGTCGGCGACGCTATCCATGTCAAACGACCGCCCGTTCAGCAGCCATTGCATGCCGTTCAATGTGATCTTGAATTGGCGCGGAGATGCGGCGTTGACGGCCGTGTCGGCGCGCAAGACGTTCAGGCTCGTTAGCTTGGCCGGCAACTTGCGCGTTTCCGGGGAATGCTGATCGACCCGCACTTTCAAGATCCGCATGGGCGCCCCGAGCTCGGGGGCCGCGCTGGACGCCATTCCGCCCATCGATTCGCCGCTGTCGAATTTGAGGCTTTCAAGCGTGATTTCATCCCCTGGCTTGCGGCCGCTGAAGTCGGCCCACAGCTCGACCCGTTCGCCTGGCGAAAGCATGAGGAATTTGCGTGATACGGGCGCATCCAGCAGCCCGCCGTCCGTGCCAATCACGACCATGGGTGAGCCGTCGCTCCAGCCCAGTTTGTAAATCCGCGCGTTTGAGCCATTCAGCAGGCGCAGCCGATAAACGCGCGTCGCGACCGAAAGCGTGAAGTCGGGCTTGCCGTTCACCAGGATGCGCTGACCCAGGAAGCCCATCACGCCTTCCATCATCCCGGCCATGTTCATCCCGCCCATGTTGCTGCCGCCCGGCGTTCCGCTGCCCATCATCCCGCCGGAGTTGCTGCCGCCCGGCGTTCCGCCGCCCATCATCCCGCCGGAGTTGCTGCCGCCCGGCGTTCCGCCGCCCGGCATTCCGCCGGAGTTGCCCATACCGCCGGAATTGCCTCCTCCCATCATCCCGCCCATGTTGCCGTGATTCATGCCGGGCATGCTGCCCATCCCGCCGCCGGTGTTCCCGCCGCCGGTGTTTCCGCCGCCCATCATGCCGGCCATATTCATGGCGGTGTAAACAAATTGGTTGTTGCTGTCAAAGGTGCGGTCTTGAATGACGATGGGAAGGTCGAACTCCCCGGAAGGCAGATCCAGGGCCGCTTGCTCATCGTCGGAGACGAGAAAGAGCCCGGCTAGACCGTTGTTGACCTGGACCGGGGTCACATCGTGCGGATGTGGGTGAAACCAATAGGTGCCCGCCCGGTTGGCGACCTCGAACTCGTTGACAAAGGTTTGGCCGGGGTTTATCTGGTATTTCGGATGCCCGTCCATCCTGGCCGGCACGATGAGGCCGTGCCAGTGCACGGTCGTGGGTTGAACGCCAGGAAGCGCGTTGGTAAAGGTCACCCGCACCTTCTGGCCTTTCTTGAGCCGGATGATCGGGCCGAGATAATTGTCGGGGAGCGCGACCACTGAATTTGGATCGCCCTTGATGACGCTGGCCTGGTATGACCAGATGTTCGTGGCGGGGCCGGGCAGGATTTGTGCCTTGCCAGGCGCGGCCCTGAGAGCAATCTCCACATCCGGCGCGAAGTCGGCACTCGGGCCATAGGCGGCCGCGACGGGTGTGGTGGACAGGTTTGGCGCTGCGCATGCGCTCAGGAACCCTCCGCCCACGGCCAGTGTGCCGCCGGCTGCGGCCAGTTTAAGAAATCGTCGCCGATCAATCGTCAGTTTCATTGTCTTTGTCTCCCCTTTCCGGTTCTGTTAATGCGCAGCCAGATCGCGGCGCATTGCATCGTATTGGTCCTTGGTCAATTCGCCGCGCGCATAGCGCGTCTCCAGCACGTCCATCGCTCGGGGCGGCTGCCCGTCGTTTTTCCGGGTGATAACGAGGCTGAGCACCCAGGCGGCCCCACCCACCACGCACACCCAGAAGACGACCATAAGCGCCCACATCCAAACGTTCATGTCCCCGAAGTTGTAACCCATCATCTTGTCTGCTCCCGCGCGGCGCCCGATCACGGTCTTGAGACCGAGCGGATGTCGCGCATTTGCGGCTGAGTGTGAGGCATACGGAGCGAGCGCGCCAGCGCCTTTTTGCGCCGCCGACATAGGCCAAAATGCCTAGAAGCCATCCTGGAAACATCTGGCGAGAACACAATCCCCCGCTTCGCGGGGGATTGTGTTCTCGCCCCTGTTTTTAGGACGACTTCCAGCGCTCGGGAGGCTTGCAAATAGATCAACTTGCCCGCCACGCCTCCGTGCGCTGACTGACCCGTTCAGCGCGCCGGAAACCCCCCATAGACTGGGAGAATGACCCAGCAAACGTAGTCGGGAGCGGACGATGCCGGAAACACGGCCGCGCCCAGCCGCCCGATCGGAACGCGCTAGAGGGTGAGCTGGCCCAGCCCGCCCTTCACAACCTCAATTGCCTACGGCGCAGGGCCATGATCCAATCGACCCCGAGCTCGGACGTTCATCCTTTCAAAAAGTACTGCCTCACGCCGCCAATGCCTTGCCCTTGAAATACCGCCGCTGCAGCCAGAACGCGACGTTGACCAGCCCAATCATCACCGGCACTTCGATCAGCGGGCCAATCATGGCCGCCAAGGCCACGCCTGACCCGATCCCAAACACGGCCACGGCCACCGCGATCGCCAGCTCGAAATTGTTGCTTACGGCCGTGAATGCGAGGGTCGTCGTCTTGCTGTAATCGGCGCCGACCGCCCGGCCCATGAAAAAGCTGACCAGGAGCATGAGCACAAAGTAGATCGGGAGCGGGATGGCGATTCGCACAACGTTCAATGGAATCGTAGCGATCAGCTCGCCCTTCGCCCGAACCAGGTGGGCACGACGGTGATGAAGACCTACGCGTAGACGCTGTAGAACGGGATCTGGAAGATGCTGTTGAAGGCCACCAGCCCGGCCGCATATTCGCTGTCGCCCCGGGCCAGCTCGAGCAGGATCAGGCCCGTCGTGTACCTGGGGTGGCCGCGCAGGAAGATGACCGCCAGAGCGACCATCAGGATCAGCCCGATGGCGATCGGGATGTTGGTTGTCCCGACCCAGACGGCCTAATTGAGGTCGGCCACGGCCGTGGGAAAGAGATAGCCCAGGCCGACCCCGAGCGCCATCGCCAGGAAAATCCACAGCGTGAGAAAGCGATCGAGGATGGCCGGTTTCTTCATTGGAGGTTGGATTGTGACGTTAGCCCGAGTCATGATGGTTTTCGATTACCGCCCCAGAACCAGGTTGAACAGATAACCGGTGAAGATGATCCCCGCGCCAACCACACCGATGAAAGTGGCGATCAGACGGGGCTTGAGCACCCGGCGCAGGATGATCATCTCGGGCAGGCTGAGCCCGACCACCGCCATCATGAACGCCAGCACGGTCCCCAGGGCCGCGCCCTTGGCGACCAGGGCCTGCG
>JBDSIP010000539.1:0-4323 GCA_039917915.1 Thermoflexales bacterium | reverse complement strand
CGGGGCGCGAGGTATTTGAGGAGGCGGGCCGCGAGTTGGCGGTCGGAATATTGCCGGTCGTAGGCTTCGCCGGCGAGCCCTGAGAACATGCCCATGGTCAGCGCGCGAAGATCGCCCGGTAGGCGGGTGACCGTCGCATGAGATCGTCGTGGTCGCCGGCCGCTTCGAGCGCGCCGCCTCGGATAACGAGGATGAGATCGGCCCAGCGGATCTGGGACAGTCGATGGGTGATCAGGAAGGTGGTCCGCCCGGCCGCGGCGCGCAGAATGGCGCGCTGGATCTGGTCCTCGGTCGCCGAGTCGATGGCGCTGGTCGCGTCGTCGAGGATCAGGATGTGCGGGTCGGTCAGAAAGGCCCGCGCGATGGCGATACGCTGGCGCTGCCCGCCCGATAGCGTGACGCCGCGCTCGCCGACGATGGTGTCGTAGCCATCCTTAAAGGCCAGGATGAAGTCGTGGGCCTGGGCAGCCCGGGCGGCGTCCTCGACCTCGGCCCGGCTGGCGCTGGGATTGCCAAACGCAATGTTGTCAGCCACACTTCGCGAAAACAGGAAGATGTCCTGCTCGATGATCGAGATCTGGCGCCGCAGCGCGTCGAGATTCCACTCTCGCACGTCGATCCCGTCGACGCGCACGCTGCCGTCCTCGACGTCATAGATCCGATTGAGCAGCTTGACGACGGTGCTCTTGCCCGCGCCGGTCTGCCCAACGATGGCGACGGTCTGGCCTGCCCTGACCGTGAACGAGACATGGCTCAGCACGGCTGGGTGCTCGCTCGTGTCGGCCTCGGGGTCATTCCCAGCGTAGCGAAAGCCCACGTCCCGAAATTCGACCTCGCCCCGCATGGGTTCGGCGTAGCCCTCGCTGCGGGCGACTTTAAGCGTCTCAAATGTGCCGACCTCATCGTTGATAACCTGCAACATGCGCCGGGCGCTGGCCAGACCCGACGAGAGCTGCGAGTAGGCAAACTGCGAGGCGAAGGTTGGGAACTGGAAGAGGGCGAGGAGCGCGTTAAACGACACGACGCCGCCGATGTCGATCTGTCCGGCCGAATAGAGCGCCAGGCTGTGCCACAGCCCAAAGGCGTGGGCGAGGCCAAAGAGCAGCAACGGCAGAAAGCGCGATTCGGTATAGCCCTGCCGCAGCGTCGAGCGGATCCAGTCGACCAGGCCGGCTTCAAAACGGGCGGCTTCGCGCTGTTCCTGGGCCGAGGCCTTGACGGTCTCGATCCCGTCGATGGACTCGGATAGGGCCATGTTCATCTTGCCGAAGTCGCGCCGAACTGCGTCGGTTGCGGGGGCCAGGCGGGTGAGGTAATCGCGCACGAGGAAGAAATAGGCGCCCAGAAAGCCGAGCGGGACCAGGATCAGTTGCGGGTGGATTTGAGGCGCGGCGATAAGCGGCATGATCAGGAATCCGCCCGAGCCCAGCACGATGTTGACGCCTGGCGACATCATGAGGTTGACCTCGCGGACATCGTTGCTGGCCCGGGCCAGGACATCGCCGATGCGCTGGCGGTCGTGAAAGGACATGCTCTTGCCGATCAGGCTGGCGTAGAGCTCGTCGCGCATGTCGCGCTCGAGGCGCTGGCCGGCCAGATCGGCCGAGAAATTGCGCATGAATTGCAACACGCCGCGTACGAGCTGCGAGGTGATGATGACCACGGCGATTCCAGAAATAGCGGCCAGGGTGAAGCCGGGTTTGGAGATCTCACCAAAGGCCACCCCGATCTGAACCTGCATGATGGCGGCACCGCCGGCATTGCCCAGCGCGCCAAGCACGATGCCAAGGAGCAGATACCACTGTTGGGCCATGTATGAGAGAACCCAACGCGCGGGAGAACGGCGATCGGCATGCCAGGTGCGGCGGACGGTAAATTCAGCGGCAGTCATGGGCGGGCGGATATCTTACTCCCGTCAACCCCCATCCGTCATCGCCCGCAGCATGTCGTGCCGATCGATGATGCCCTGCAGCCGGTTCTCGGCGTCGACGACGATCAGGCGTTTGACCCGGCGCTGAATCATCGTCTGGATCACATCAATCGGCCGGGCGTCGTCGCGGACGGTGTAGACGGTCGGCGACATGATGTCCTCGGCCGCAATGTCATCCCTGACGCCGCCGCCGTCGCCGACTCCCTCCGTCAGCCAATTCCGCACCGTCGTCTGCAGCGCCGCATCTGTCATGCCGCTCACCCAGTTCAGCAGATCGGCGTCAATGATGATCCCCAGCACATGCCTATCCTCATCCACCACGACCACCCGCCGGAGCGGATCGCCCACGAGTCGCTCGAGCACGGTGGCGAAGGCGGCATCGGGTGCCACCGTGGCGACGCTTGAACGCATCCAGCCTCGCACCGTTGCGCCGGCCCCCGTCTCACGGGCCGACAACAGGGGTGTTTCGATCCGCAGGTGGGCGTCCTCGCCCAGCCGGCGCAGGATGTCCGAGCGCGCAATAACGCCCGTGAGCGCGCCACTTCGGTCGACGACCGGCAGGCGCTTCAGGCGGGTCTGGGTGAGCAGCCGCGCAGCCGCATCCAACGAAGCCGTCTCATCCACACTCAACGGATCGGCCGTCATGACGTCCCGGGCGACCTTGCCGGTCGCGACCCGCACGGCCGGCGCCGGGCCGTCCTCCCCGCTCATCGCGAGGCCGCCGCGGCGCAACAGATCGCCGTCGGTGATGATTCCCAGCACACGCTTGCCAGCAAGCACGAGCACCGACTTGACCTGGCGCTCGCGCAGTAACGCCACGACATCGCTCAACGGCGCGTCCGGCCCGACAGTCGCCAGCTCGCGGGTCATGACTTCGCGGACCGCCACCCGTTTGGGGATCTCGAACATGTACTTGGGCACCTCGACCCGCTGAGTGACGTAGATGCTGCGGTGGCCGGAGAAGACGTAGCTGACGACCGTCCCGATCAGCATGTAGATCAGCCCGCCCGCCCCAAACAGCTCGATCCCGATCAGAGTAGAGGCAAGTGGGGTGTTCGACGCCCCGGCAAATACCGCCACAAAGCCGACTGCCGCCAACAGCATCGGCGGCACGCCGAGCGCTGGCGCCAGCGCGTAGCCAAGCGCGGCCCCCATGATGAACAGTGGAGTGACCTCTCCACCCCGGAACCCGGCGCCTACAGTCAGGCTGGTGAAGATCAACTTGGCCAGAAAGGCGAAGACCGAGATCTCCGCGCCCGCCCACACCGCGGCCAGGAGCGGCTCGCTCATGCCGAGGTACTCCTGCGTGCCCATCAGTGCGGCGAGGGCGATGATGAGCAGGCCGCCCAGGGCTGGCTTGAGCCAGCCGCGCGGGCCGGCCGCCCGGCTGAGCAGTGTGCTTGCGGCCTGGGTGAGCTCGATGAAGACCAGGCTGCACAATCCAAAGGCCGCTCCGGCCACAGCGACTTTCAGCCCGATGAGGGGCTCGAAGGCGAACAGGGGGAGCTGTGGGTACGCGCCGAATGGCACGCCCAGCAGGCGCACGATCTCGCAGGCGACCAGGGACGAGACCAGGCACGGCACGATGCCCTCATACCGGATCCGTCCAACGCTCTGGACCTCCATCCCAAACACGGCGCCCGCCACGGGCGCGCCGATGACCGAGCCAAAGCCGCCGCTCAGGCCGGCCATCAGCATGACCCGGCGTTCCTCCTTCGACAAGCGCAGTGCCCGGGCCAGCCAGTCGGCCAGGGCGCCGGCCATCTGGACCGCCGTGCCGACACTGGCCACCGAGCCGCCAAATACAAGTGTGATCACCGGCGCCAGAAAACCGAGAGGCGCCATGCGCAGCGGCACGTCACGCCGGTTGAGGTGCAGCTCCTCGATCAGAAGGTTGTTGCCCCGCTCCGTGCCGCCGCCCACGGTCGTGTACATCAGATGAATGGCAATCCCGGCAAATGGAAGCAGCCACAACGTCCACGGGTTTTGGGCGTGGATCGCCGCCGCCCAGCGCAAGGTGACCAGGAAGATCGCCGCGGCCGGCCCGGCCAGCCCGCCGGCCAATGCGCCGAGCAATATCCAGCGCCCAAAGGCCGCGAGAATGGCGGCGTATTGGCGCGGCAGGTGCCGGAGCAGGACGGCAAATTTGGATGAATCTCGCATCTGGCGCGGTATTGTCCTCCCAGCGTGGCTGTGGCGCGTCAGAATCACGGACAACACTGAGCGTACAGATGACACGAATACGTCAAAGCGCCCGGTCGCGAACCCTTCCGTGGAATCAGCCGGGTCTGTGTTCTCCGTGATTCTGACTCGCGCCCCCTATAATCAAGTCGAACCTCAACCCATTCAGACGCCGGAATCGGCATGCCCTGGCGAAGCCGGGGCATGCCGAT
>JBDSIP010000538.1:0-7358 GCA_039917915.1 Thermoflexales bacterium | reverse complement strand
GGAGCGCCATCCCCGCCCCGGCGCATGCCGGGGCGG
Source organism: Thermoflexales bacterium (assembly GCA_039917915.1). GTDB lineage: Bacteria > Chloroflexota > Anaerolineae > J036 > Brachytrichaceae > Brachythrix. The sequence continues at coordinate 7,322 of JBDSIP010000538.1, read as the reverse complement.
GGATGGCGCTCCTGGAGCACAAGTAAGGAAATTTCCATGCTCGACTACACCCCTCCCCTCAAAGACATGCGCTTCACCCTGGCCGAGGTGGCCGACCTCAAGCTCATCGCCAGTCTGCCTGGTTATGAAGATGCGACGGTGGATTTTGTCGACACCATCCTGGAGGAGGCCGGCAAGTTCGCCTCGCGCGTGCTTGCGCCCCTGAACGCGTCGGGCGACCTCGAGGGTGCGCGCTGGAAGGACGGCGAAGTCAGCACGCCGCGCGGGTTCAAGGAAGCCTATGCCCAGTTCACCCAGTCCGGCTGGAATGGGATCAGCAGCGATGCCGCCCACGGCGGGCAGGGCCTGCCCAAGCTCATCAGCGGGGTCGTGATGGAGATGTGGAAGAGCGCCAACATCAGCTTCTCGCTCGCCCCGCTCCTCACCGAAGGCGCGGTGGAAGCGCTCACATTGCGCGGCTCGGACGCGCTCAAGGCCACCTATTTGGCGAACATGATCAGCGGGAAGTGGGCGGGCACGATGAACCTGACCGAGCCGCAGGCCGGCAGCGATCTCGCCCTGATCCGAACCAAGGCCGTCCGGCATGACGACGGCACCTATCGAGTGAGCGGCCAGAAGATGTTTATCACCTATGGCGAGCATGACCTGACCGAGAACATCATCCACCTCGTCCGGGCCCGCACGCCCGACGCGCCCGAGGGCGTCAAGGGCATCAGCATGTTCCTCGTCCCCAAGTTCATGATTAATTCGGATGGCTCACTGGGCGCGCGCAACGACGTCAAGTGCGTCAGCATCGAGCATAAGCTGGGCATTCATGCCAGCCCGACCGCGGTGATGAGCTATGGCGACAAAGGCGGCGCGGTCGGCTATCTGGTCGGCGAGGAAAACCGCGGCCTGGAATACATGTTCATCATGATGAACCGGGCCCGCTTCTCAGTCGGCCTCGAGGGACTTTCGCTGGCCGAGTTGGCCTACCAAAAGGCGCTGGGCTACGCCCGCACCCGGGTGCAGGGCCGCGATATCGGCGGCGGCAAGGCCTCAGTGGCCATCATCAATCACCCCGACGTGCGGCGGATGCTGCTATCGATGAAATCCCACACCGAGGCCATGCGCTCGCTGGCCTACGCGGTGGCCGCCTCGTCAGATCTGGCCGCCGCTCACCCCGATCCGGCCGAGCGCAAGAAGCATGAGGCCTTCATCGATCTGATGATCCCGGTGGTGAAAGGCTGGTGCACCGAGGTCGGGATCGAGATGGCCTCGCTGGGGATTCAAATTCACGGCGGGATGGGCTTCATCGAGGAGACCGGGGCGGCCCAGATCTGGCGCGATTCGCGCATCACCACGATCTACGAGGGCACGACCGGGATCCAGGCCAACGACCTGATGTGGCGCAAGATCATTCGCGATGGGGGCAAGACCCTGACCACCGTCATCGGCGACATGCAGGCCTTCGCCGCCCAACTGGGGGCCCTGCCCGGCGAGCACTTCCAAATGATGCGCAAGTCGTTCGAGCCTGGCGTCGGGGCGCTGGCCGAGGCGGCCATGCACTTTGGCTCGCACTGCATGCAGGACCCCAAAGGCGTGAGCGTGGGCGCGGTCCCGTTCCTGCACCTGTTCGGCATCGTCGCCGGCGGCTGGCAGCTCATGCGCGGGGCCGTCGCCGCCCAGAAGAAGCTCGACGCGGGCGAGACCGACCCGTTCTACACCTCGAAGATCCTGACCGCCCGCTTCTTTGCCGACCACGTCCTGTCGGCTGCTCGCGGGTTGGCTTACACCGTGAAGAACGGCGGCCCGGCGGCGACAGCCATAACCGACGAGATGTTCTAAGGACCTTGGTAAGGTTGTTAACGTTACCAACGTTACCAACGACAAATGCCGTTCTACCGCTTCTCCATCGATACGCCGCTCACGCAGGATGAGGCGATGGCGCGGTTGCGAACGCTCATCCATGAGCGGAAGCGTTCCGGCATTCTCGAGGCCTTCGAAGACGAGATGCTTCGCAGCAAGAACGATGTCACGCCGTTTGTGGGGCAAATCGAGGGGTATACGTTTCGGGTTCAGCGAGATAGGTGGAAACCCTTCTCGGGATATCCAAGGATCCGGGGCGATGTTCTTCCGGCGCAGAGCGGCTCGCGAGTCAGAATTACCGTCTTGCCAGACCCACTGCTGGTCTTCTCCGTCCTCCCTTTGGCTGGTGCCATTGTGTTCGGAACCTTTCGTGGTTTTGCCGAAGGTTACGCAAATGGCGCACCTCCAAGCTTGGGGGTTCTTCTGGCGTTTGCGGCAGGGGCCTGTATGTGGGCTGCGGGCATATCCTTGGATGCGCGCGAACTTCGGGACACCATCGTTGCGGCGCTGAGTGCAAAAGTCTGAATCGCGGATGCGGAAGATGACACAGATTCCACGGATGGCGCAAGTTCATCCGGGCGAACCTCTCCGTGAAATCCGTAGAATCCGTGTCAATCCGTGATTCCGACAGGTGTGGCGCGTGTCTGAATCACCGAGGACACGGACCCTGCGGACGACACGGATGCGCGCGACCTTCCGTGGAATCTGTCCTCTCCGTGTCCTCGGTGATTCAGACAATGTCCGCCTCCGTGGAATCTGTCCTCTCCGTGTCCTCCGTGATTCAGACGATGTCCGCCTCCATGTCAATCCGTGATCACCGCCTCGCCTTCACCAGCGTGCGCGGGTCGAGGGCGTCGCGCAGGCCGTCCCCGATGTAGTTGATCGCCAGCACGGTCACGAAGATCGCCAGGCCGGGGAAGATCGCCGTCCACGGCGCATACGTCATCTGGGCCTGGGCGTTCTTGAGCATGTTCCCCCAGGTCGGGGTGGGCGGCTGCACGCCGAAGCCCAAAAAGCTCAAGGTGCTCTCGGTGATGATCGCCGCGCCCACCCGCAATGTGGCGGCCACGATGATGGGGCTGGCCGCGTTGGGCAGAATGTGCCGGAAGATGATCCGGGCATTGCTCACCCCCATCGCCCGGGCCGCCTCGACGTAGTCACGCGTCTTGAGCGCCAGGAACTGCCCGCGCACCAGCCGCGCGATCGGCATCCAGGCCAGGATCCCGATGATGGTGATGATCGGCAGCGGCCCGCCGCTGAGCACAGGATTGTTGGTCGTCCGCAGCAACTGGGCGAAAAGCAGCAACAAAAACAACTGGGGGATGCTCAGCATGAAATCGGTGAAGCGCATCAGCACGTTGTCGATCCGGCCGCCATAGTAGCCGGCCACAGCGCCCACCAGCGTCCCGATGGCGATGGCGATGCCCATCGTCGCCACCCCGATCAACAGCGAGATCCGCGCGCCCGCCCATAGCCGGATGAAGAGATCTCGCCCCAGCTCGTCGGTCCCGAAGATGTGATCAATACTCGGCGCATTACGAATAAAGTCGACATTCGTCCTGAGCGCGTCGTAGTTCGTCAGCAGCGGCACAAAGGTGGCCAGAAGCAGAATGACAGCCATCCCGACCAGCCCGATCAGAGCCGGGCGATGCTGCCGAAAGCGCCGCCACACCATCTGGCGCATCGTGCGCGGGGCCGCGATCGCGGCGGCGGCCGGGCGGAGTGCGCTGAGTTGGGCCATGGCGTCGCCAGTCACTCGAAGCGAATGCGGGGATTGAGCAGCCCGTACATCACGTCGGTGAGCAGGCCCGACAGCACGATCAAGGCCGCGCTGATCATCAGCACCCCCATCATCACCGCGTAGTCCGAGCGGTCGATGGCGTTGAAGAACAGCCGGCCCATCCCGGGCCAGGAGAAGATCGTCTCAGTGATCAACGCGCCATTGAACAGCCCGGGCAGCTCGAGGCCGATGATGGTAATCAGGGGCAGGATCGCGTTGCGTACACCGTGTTTGGCGATCACGCCCATTTCGTCCAGCCCCTTGGCCCGCGCGGTCCGGATGAAGTCCTGATGCATGACATCAAGCATGCCGCTGCGCATGTAGCGCACATGGGTGCCCAGGTTGAAGAAGACCAGCACGGCGGCCGGCAGGATGAGATGGCGCAGCCGGTCGCCCAGGTCGAAGTCCGCCCCGATCGTCGCCATCCCCCCGCCGGGAAGAAACGGGCGGCCATCCGGCTGTTTGAGAGATACGTTGAAGATGATGATGACGATCAGTCCCATCCAGAACACGGGCAGGGACTGGCCCATGAAGGCGATTGTGGTGAAGAAGTTGTCGAACTTTGAGTACTGCCGGGTGGCGCTGATCACCCCGATCGGAATCGAGATCAGAAGCGAGCCGGCGAAGGCGGTGAGCGCAAGGTAGAACGTGTTCGGAATGCGCTCACCGATCTCCGCCAGGACCGGGCGTTTGCTCACCAGCGAGGTGCCCCAGTCGCCCACCAGCACGCTGCCCAGCCACTTGATATAGCGCTCGTGGATGGGCGCGTTCAACCCGAATTCCGCCTTCAGCCGGTCGAGATCCTCCGGAGTCAGGTTCGGGTTGTTCTCATACGCCGCCAGCGGCCCGCCCGGGATGAGCTGCATCAGCAGAAAGATCATCACGCTGATCAGCAGTAGAAGCGGGATTGCCTGCGCCAGCCGGCGCAAAACATACTTTGTCATTCGAATTCAGAATGCAGAATGCAGAATGCAGAAGTAGATTCTGCATTCTGAATTCTGCCTTTACTTAACCCACCACTCCGCGGCGTTCCAGCCGATGCTATTCCAGGCGTTCTCCTTGAAGTTCTGGAGCCGGTCGCGATAGCTGTCGATCTTCAGCCGCTGATACAGGTAGATCATGTTGACCTGGTCATAGGTCATCTTGGCCATCTCGCAGTACATCGCCTTGCGCTTGGCGGCATCGGGCTCCTTGCCGGCGTTGGCCAGCAGCTCGTCCGCCCTCGGATCGCTGAAGCGGGTGTAGTTCGTCCCGCCCTTGTTGGCTTCGCTCGGGATGCGCGCCGACGCCCACAGGTTCACCATCTGGCTGTGCGGATCGATGCCGGCGTTCGTCGTGTACATGATGATGTCGAAGTTGCCGTGTCGGCGCGGCGAAGCGCCGTCCCAGGAGCCGATCACCACCGACGAGGGCGCGTTCTCGATGAACATGTCCACCCCGATCGCCTTCATGTCCTCAACCACCAATACCTGCGAATCCTCGCGCAGCTTGTTGCCGCTCGTTGTGCTGTACTTCAGGCGCAGCTTGACCCCGCTCTTTTCGCGGATGCCATCCGCGCCGGCCTTCCAGCCGGCTTCGTCGAGCAATGCCTTGGCTTTGGCAGCGTCATACGGGAACGGCTGAATGTCCTTGCACTCGAAGGAGCCGGTGTTTAGCTCGCTCGTGCCGGGCTTGGCCTGGCCGTTCAGCAGCTTGTCGATAATTCGCTGCTTGTTGATGCCGTAGGCGATCGCCTGGCGCACTTTCAAGTCGCCCAGAATCGGATGCGGCTTCTTCGGATCGCTCGGATCCTTGTTTTCGGCCAGATTCAAGAACATGCGCTCGCCGCCGATCTGAAGCGGCTTCGAGACCTTTACCCCGGCCAGCTTCTCAATCTCGGGCAGATCGGCCTCGGTGTTGTTCCACATCACGTCGATCTCGCCCGAGGCCAGCAATTGGCGGGCCACTTCGCTGCTCGGCACGATCCGGATGATGACCTCGTCAAGATACGGCTGATCCTTGATCCGGTAGTCGGCGTTGCGGGCCAGGCGCACGAACTCGTCGGCCTTGAACTCGACAACCTTGAACGGACCGGTGCCGATCGGCTTGGTGTTGAAGCTCCAGTCCTTCATCTTGGCCGGATCGCCGGCGCTTCTGGGGATGAGCTCCAGCCCGCCGAACAAGGTCAGGTAGGGGGCGAAGAAGTTCTTGTATTTGACGATCGCCGTGTTCGGCGTCGCGCAGTCGATCGTATCGATATCGCTGTAGCCAGTGGTCGAGACGATGCCCACGTTAGGGGTCATGATCGCCTTCAGGCTTGCTTGGAGGTCTTCACACCCGAAGGGCGTCCCGTCATGGAACTTGACGCCTTCGACGAGCTTGTAGGTGATCGTCTTGCCATCCGCGCTGACGCCGCCGTTTTGCACGGTCGGCACCTCCCTGGCCAGGGTCGGGATGCGGGTGCCATCGCCCTGGACGTTGGTCAGGCCTTCGGTCACGAAGGCCAGCACGTCGTTCATGACGGTCTGCGTGCCGAGCAGGCCGTTCAGGGTGGCCGGCGATTGCCATACCCCCATCGTAACCTTGCCACCCTTCTTGGGGCCGGAAGCCTCGACTGGTTTGGCGGTCGCGGCGGCTGGGGCCGCGGTGGGCGCGGCGCCGCAGGCGCTCAGGATCAGGCTGGCCGCCATCGCGGCGGCCACATAGGAATGGGTCTTTGACATCGGTGTATCCTCCTCTGCGAGAAAACGGGTCGGCGTATGCCGATTGGGCAGATTATGCGCCAATAACGTGTTTCGCGGAGTGAGACAAGGTACACAGACATGGCTCCTGCAAAGTCCTCATTTTGCGAAAACGAGGAGGCTGAACGCCTTTTCGGGAGCGGCGGAGAGCGTCCTCCGCCCGCGAGCGACGTTTTTGAAGCCCGCCAGGACAAGCAGACTGATGGCGATGTTGTTGAGGATCGCCATGATGTGTGCAGCGTGTCCACGCTTGAGATCGCACCTGTCCTCGTGGAAGGTCGTGTCCCTTCGCTGGTGCGATCCGCCTTCGATCCCCCAATGACCGCGGGCGATCTTAAGCAGTCTGCGTGGATCTGCTTCGGCAGCGCACAGACTGGTCACGCCATGGCTGATCGAGCGGTCCCGCTTGCCTGTCTTCTTGTTCAAGCTGTCGGTTTAAATTCTGAACACCTGCTTCAAGCTTGGCCAATCTGACGATACTTGGAGTTGGCTGCTTGTCGTCAGCGTGCGCGAATCGACACGACCATTGGCACAAGACTGGTCCTTCGCCGTCTGAAAGTCGGTCTTGGGTGTGCTGTTGCCTGGCAGCGGCGGCAGCGGCGGGCCAAACAAAAGTTCGATATCCTCAAGCAATCGCGGCTGGTTGGCCTTGACTTTCCACACGTAGTCGCCGCCGGCTTCAACGATTTGAACCGATAGGTTTCGTTGCGCAAATCCAGCATCACCCGTCACCACCTTTCCCCGTAATTCCAGGCTTTTCAACAACCTCGGCGCCACGCTCAGCTCGCCTTCTCCCACCCCAAGTTCCATCTGCATCAGCATGACCCCAACGCCCGGGTCATATGCCCCCAGCAGGTAGACATTCCCTTCACCCTCTTTGTCTTGCGTCCCTCGTATCTGTTTCCCATCGATGCAAATCTGATCCGAATTCAGTTTCCTTATTTGCCTTGTCATGAACACCCGGATCGCCTCCT
>JBDSIP010000537.1:0-8597 GCA_039917915.1 Thermoflexales bacterium | reverse complement strand
GCCTGCACGTGTCGCCAACCACGGAATAGAAATGATTGTACTGTTTGCATCGCCGATCGCTAGGCCAGCTTGAGCAGCCGTTTTGCGTTACCGCCGAAGATCGCCTCGAGCGTGCTGCGGGGCACGTTGAGGTCGCACAGATCGCGCCACTGGTCTTGCAGATAGCGGGTTGAAAAGCCGCGCGGGAACCAGCTCGAGTCTGTGCCAAACAGGATCCGGCTTGGCCCAATCGTCTCGAGATACTTGCGAAACAGGGTCTGGGTGGTTTCATTTCCCTGGACCCAGCGCACCCACTGGTTGCTTCCGCTGGTATCGATGCACACGTTGCCGCACGCCCAGCACAACATCAGCGTGTCCGTAATGTGCCCGCACCCGAAGTGGGGGACGACGAAGGTGACGTCCGGGAACATCTTGGCCACATCGTGAATCATCATCGGGTTCATGTTCACGTGATTGGCGATGCCGCCGCCGCTGCCGAGGATTCCAAAGTGAATCAGGACTGGAAGCTCATACTGCGCGCACACCTCCCACAACGGATAAAGCGAGCGGTCGGTGATGGGGCGGCTCAGCCAGGGTCCGATCGTCTTGAACGCCCTGAAGCCGTACTCCTTGACGCAGCGCTCGAGCTCCTGCGGCGCGTCAGGCGCAAACGGATCATGGTGGGCCATCCCGATGAAACGGTCGGGATACATCGCGCACACCTTGCCGAGGGTGTCGTTCCCCGTCCCGGTGACCCACACGATTTTGCTCACGCCGTTGGCATCCAGCTCAGCCACCCAGCGATGGGCCAGGTCCTCCGGCGTCTGCTGCGTCCGCTCGGGGACGGGCATGTCCCACGCGGTCCGCCATTCGGTGTTGTATTGCATCGAGAACCGGCGGGCGATCTGCTGGCGCTTCTCGCTCAAATTGGCGTAGTCCGGCGCGTGATTCTTGAGCCAGTCAGGCATGATCTGGCCGAAGTGCGAATGAAAATCGATGACCTCAATATCGTGAAACATGTCAAACAGTATAGGCCTCGATGGGGTGCATTCACCGTTTGGGGCATTTCACGCGAAGTCGCGAAGCCGCGAAAAAGGCAAAGGCTTTGCGCCTTCGCGTGAGGTCTTGTTGAGGCAACTCATGCGAAGGCGCGAAGTCGCGAAAAAGGCAAAGGCTTTGCGCCTCCTCGACGCGCAAACGGGTCTCTCGTGGCATACTCCGCGGCCACATGCGCATTGCGAACCGGATCAAAAACCTCGGCACGGAAAAAGCCTTCGCCGTCTCGCAGGCCGCCCGCGAATGGGCCGCGCTGGGCAACTCGGTCTACCCGTTTCATCTTGGTGATATCAATCTGCCGACGCCGGCAAACATCGTTGCCGCCCAGCAGCGCGCCATCGCCGAGGGCAAGACCGGCTATTGCGCCCCGGCCGGTATCCCGGAGTTGCGCGCGGCCCTCGCCGACGATGTCGGCGCCCGGCGCGGCCTCAAATATCAGCCTGAGAACGTCGCCGTTCAGCCCGGCGGCAAACCGGTGATCACCAAGTTCATCCAGGCCCTGATCAATCCGGGCGACGAGGTGCTCTATCCCGCGCCGGGATTCCCGATCTACGAGTCGCAGATCGACTACTTCGGCGCCGTCGCGAAGCCCTATCGATACGCCGAAACCGATCGCGGATTTGCCATCGATCTCGACTTCCTGAGCGCCCAGATCACTCCCCGGACACGCGCGTTGATCTTCAACAACCAGCAGAACCCGCTGGCGGCCGAGGCGACCGACGCCGAGCTCGAACGCTTGGCCGAGCTCGCGATTCAGCATGATCTGTGGGTCCTGGCCGACGAGGCCTATTTCGAGACCCGCTACAGCGGCCAAAGCCGCAGTATCGTGGCTGTGCCCGGGATGCAGGACCGCTCGGTCATCCTCTACACCTTCTCAAAAAAGTTCGCCATGACGGGCTGGCGGCTCGGCGCGGCGATCGCGCCCGTGAACGTGGCCGAAATCTTTGGCCGATTGAATGTCAACGATGAATCATGCACCGCCCATTTCGCCCAGTGGGCCGGCGTCGAGGCCGTGCGCGGCGACCCGTCCGGTCCTCTGGCGATTCGGGACGAACTTCGCCGGCGCCGGGATGTGCTCTATGACGCCGTGCAGGCCATGCCCGGGCTTCGCGCCGCAAGGCCCGAAGCCGCGTTCTACCTGTATGTCAATGTGGCTGAGGCGATGGCGGCCCGGAGCTTCACCGATGTCAATGCATTCGCCAGCGCCGCGCTGCGCGGATCGGGCGTGGCGTTTTGCACACGCCGCCACTTCGGCCGCCTCATGCCGGGAGAACCCGATCACTTTGTCCGTTTCGCTTATTCGGGCATCGGCGGCGAGGACATCCGGGCCGGCATGAGCCGTTTTCACGCCTGGATCGAAGGCGCGGACAATCCGGAATGACGCATCGGCATGATAAAAGGAATCATCTTCGACGTTGACGGGCTCCTCGTCGATTCCGAACCCTGTTGGACGGAGGCGCGCCGGCAACTCGCAAGCGAGACCGGGCAAGCCTGGACCGGCGAGGACAAGCGGGCCTGTATGGGCGTCAGCACCCGCGAATGGTCGGGCTACATGATTCGCCGGCTTGGGCTCGGGCTGTCAGCGGACGAGGTTGAGGCGCGCATCATCGGTTTCATCAAGGCAGAATACGCGCGGGCGATCCCCTTCCTGCCCGGCGCCATTGAGGCCGTTCGATTGGCCAGCCTTCATTTTCGAGTCGGGATTGCATCCGGTTCGCATCGCGATCTTGTCGACGCGGTCGTGCTTGATCCGCGGGTGCGCGGCAAATTCGAAGCCATCGCGTACGCCGATGATGTGGCCGCCGGTAAGCCGAAGCCGGATGTCTATCTCGCCGCCGCGCGCAAGCTGAACCTCGCGCCCGGAGCGTGCGTCTGCCTGGAGGACTCCGCCAACGGAATCCTGGCCGGCGTCGCGGCTGGGATGAAAGTGATCGCCGTGCCGGATCCGGCTTTTCCCCCGCCCGCGGCCATCCTGGCCAAAGCGGCGCGCGTGCTGGGATCGCTGACTGAAGTCGACTTGAATCTGCTCCGCTCGTTGTAGGATAGAAGCCTACGTATGCGCCGCAATCAACTTCGCACCCTTGATGCCGCGGAATTGCGGCCACCCACGCCGTCTCGCCCGCCCAGCGCATTGCGGCGTTGGCGAGGTGATCGCTAGAAGTAGTGGAGATTTTCACATGGCAAAACTAACGGGAAAGGTCGCGCTGGTCACCGGCGCGGCGATGGGCATTGGCCGGGCGACAGCGCTCGCGCTGGCGCGCGAGGGGGCCGGCGTGGTCGTCGCCGATATCGATGACATCGCGGGCGCGGCCGTCGTCGCGGAGATCATTGCGTTGGGCGGCGCCGCGGCGTATTGCCACGCCGACGTCTCCAACACCGCCGACGTTGAGGCCGCGGTCGCATTTGCCGTGCAGCGCTTTGGCGGGCTGAACATCCTGGTCAACAACGCCGCCCAGGCCATCTCCGGCAGCATAACCGAGATGGACGAGGCGACCTGGAACCGGGTGCTGGACCTGAACCTGACCAGCGTGTGGCGGGGGATGAAGTATGCGATCCCGCGCATGATTTCGGCCGGCGGCGGTTCGATCATCAGCATCAGCTCGGTCCAATCGCTGCTCGGTTTCAAGGGCTGGTCGGCCTATGCGGCGTCCAAGGGCGGCATCAACGCCCTTACCCAGCAGGCCGCGGTCGACTACGCGCAGTACAAGATTCGGGTCAACGCGATCGCGCCCGGGACGATCATGACTCCGATGAATACGCGCGTTTTCGCAACGGTGAAAGACCCTGAAGCGCTGCGGGCCAGTTGGAACGAAATGCACGCGCTGGGGCGCTTCGGCGAGCCGGAGGAGGTCGCGGCGGCGGTGGTGTTTCTCGCCTCGGACGATGCCTCCTTCATCACGGGCGAAGTGCTGCGCGTCGACGGCGGCGCGACGATCCTGGGGGCGTGAATTCGGAATGCAGAATGCAGAATGCAGAAGTCAGAATGGAAATCGTAATTCCGGATGATTACCAGGACGCCGTGCGTCATCTGGCCTGCTTTTCGAAGCTCGGCGGACACACGGTCACGATCTTCAACGACACAGTCAAGGACCTCGACGCGCTGGCCGCGCGACTGGCGCCCGCTGACGTGCTCGTCCTCATCCGCGAGCGGACGGCCATCACCGAGGCGCTGCTCGCCCGGCTGCCCCGCCTGCGGATGATCAGTCAGACCGGCAAGGGCGTCGCCCACATCGACCTGGAGGCGTGCGCGCGGCGCGGCATCGTGGTAGCGACCGGGACGGGCTCGCCGTACGCCCCGGCTGAGCTGACCTGGGCGCTGCTCCTGGCCGCGGCCCGGCGCATCCCGCACGAGGCCGCCCGGCTACGGGCAGGCGGCTGGCAATCAACATTGGGCGTGGGTTTGCGCGGACGAACCCTCGGCATCTGGGGCTACGGCAAGATCGGCCAGGTGGTGGCCGGGTATGGGCGGGCGTTTGAGATGAAGGTCCTGGTCTGGGGCCGCGCCGGCTCGTTCGCCCGGGCGCGGGCGGATGGGCTTGAGACCGCGGCCAGCCCTGAAGATCTGCTCGCCCGCTCGGACGCGCTGTCGCTGCATATCAAACTGACCCAAGGCACCCATGGCCTGGTCACAGCCGCCCACCTGGGCTTGATGAAGCCCGAGGCGATCCTGGTCAACACCAGCCGGGCCGAGTTGATCGCGCCGGGGGCGCTGGTCGCCGCCCTGAAGGCGGGCCGGCCTGGCTTCGCCGCGGTGGATGTGTACGAAGAAGAGCCCGTGCTCGGCGCCAGCCATCCGCTTCTCGCGCTGGCAAACGCGTTATGCACCCCGCACCTGGGCTATGTCGAGCGTGACAGCTACGCTTTGTATTTCAGCCAGGCGTTTGACAACGTTCTGGGCTGGGCGGCTGGATTGCCGACGGGCGCGACGTGATCGCAGCCGCGGGTAACGGTCGCGGAGCGACGATATGAATGTAGCCGTGGGTTTCAACCCGCGTGCGCGTCATGCGGGCGTGGCATCGCGTGAATTGCATTACGTTGGCAATTGGGGCTCGCGATCCGCGGGTTGAAACCCGCGGCTACCCTCAATCTGTCGCTCCGCGACAGATTGAGCCCCTTGACAACCTTTCGCTGGCCTGTTATCCTATTATGCGTATTTACGCATAATAGGATAACGAGATGATAACTTCGCCCACCCTGGCCTCCCGGCCTCCCCAGGCGACGGCCGCCTTCGCCGACGCGCCCGTCCAAAATGCGCTGCTCAGCCTGTCGCTGTTGACGTCGCCGCCCGCCCCGGATGCGGGCGAGCCTGACCCGTGGGTGGCCCGCGCCGCCGCCCAGATCAGCGATGCGCAGCGGCTCAACAACCGGATCGCCTTTGAACGTTTTGGGGCCGCCCTGCTGGCGGTCAAAGACGCCCCAGATATGCCGGCCTGGCTGGACGCGCTCCAACTCACCCACCTCGCGCTTTTGCGCGAGCGCTCGCGCGAAATTCCCCCGAATCTGGACGCCGATGTGGCGCGGGCATCCGCGCCCCTGGCCGAGGACGCCGCCGCGCTGCGGGCGTTCCTGCTCGCCCACGTCGGCGACCTGTGGAATTCGCTCCTGGCAGGGGAGTGGGCGCGGGTCAGCCCGCCCTTGCGCGGGCCGCTGATCGCCGCCCTGACCCGCGAGCATGCCGGGCTGCGCGGCACGGCCGTTCAGATCGCCCGAGCCGTGCTCCGGCGTGATCTGCCCGATTGGGCGCTGGCTGCGCTGGGTGACGCGCGCTCGGTAATCTTTGTGCTCTCGCCGCATGCCCCGCTCGAGATCGCCCGGTTGGGCGAGCCGGGCACTGTCCACATCTTCGCCCGCTTCGAGCCAGCCATGCTCCGCCGGGCGCCAGTGCGCCGGGCCGAGGTGCTCGGCCCGCTCAGCGCATTGGCCGACGATACCCGCCTGCGCCTGCTCGAGGCGCTCGTGATGCGCGGCGAGGCGCGCGGCCAGGACCTCATCGCCGGGCTGGGGGTCAGCCAGCCCAATGTCTCGCGCCACCTCAAACAGCTCGTGGGCGCGGGGCTGGTCGAGGAGCGCCGGGCCGGCGACGCCAACAAGCTGTATCGCCTTGACTATGTCGGTTTGCGGACCGCGCTATACAGGCTCCATGCGCTGCTCGAACCCGCCAATGCGCGGGCCAGCCTGGATGAAGCGACCCGGGCGGCGGCGATGGCCGCCCACCCGCCCGAGGCCCGCGCCTTTCTGGATGAGGCCGGCCGGGTCACCCACTTCTCGACCAAACTGGCCGAGCAGAAACGCGTTCTTGACTACCTGATCGGCAAGATCGCCCCGGGGCGGGAGTACACCGAACGCGAAATCACCGCCTTGATTGCCGGCTGGATAAGGCCAAATCAGGGCCGCTTTGGCATCGACGCGGTCACCCTGCGCCGGGCGCTGATCGAAGAGAACGCCCTGCGCCGGACGTCCAACGGTTCGAAGTACTGGCGCGAGAATACTCCCCATTAGGAGGCACACCATGTTCATCTCAGTTGGAGACGCAAAGATATACGCGACCTCGTTTGGCCCGGTCGGCCGGCCGGCCGTGCTCGGGGTTGGCGGGTGGACGGGCAGTTGGGAGCTGTGGGCCGAGCCGTTCTCGATCCTCAGCCAGCGCTGGCGGACGATTGCATATGACCATCGCGGGGCCGGCGTCACCCGGGCGCCCGTCGAGAGTATCACCCACGATCGGTTGATCGATGACGTTTTCGCCGTCATGGACGCATATCAGGTTGAACGCGGTGTGCTCGCGGCCGAGTCGGCGGGCGCGCTGACCGCCCTGGGGGCGGCCCTGCGCCACCCCGCCCGGATCGCCGGGCTTGTCCTCGTTGACGCCATGTTCTACCGCGCGCCGATGGCCCAGGAGTCGCCCTTTGTCATCGGCCTGCGGACCGCCTACGCGGAAACCCTGGGCCGGTTTGTGGCCGCCTGCGTGCCGGAACCCGATAGCGAGCACCTGAGAGCGTGGGGGATCAAGATCCTGAGCCGGGCGACTTCGGCGGAAGCCATCGCCCTGTTCAACGCCGCCACGGGGGTTGACCTGCGCGGCGATCTGGCCCGGATCACCCAGCCCGTGCTGATCTTCCACGGCGAGCGGGATGTCATCGTGCCGCTCGATCAGGCGCGCGAGCTGACCGCCGCGTTGCCTCATGCCAAGCTGACGGTGATTTCGGGGGCGGGCCACGTCCCCAGTGTCACCCGCCCAGAGGAGATCGCGGTCGGGATGGCCGATTTTTTGGAAGCGGTCTATCACGCCGCGGCGGTATAATCGCCACGCGAATTCGCCGGTCATGATTCCGTCCTCGGCCAATCCACTTTATTGGGACGATGCCTATCCGATTGCGCTCCTGTTGAGGCGAGCGCACCCGGAAGCCGACCCTCTGGCAGTGGATGGGAGCGTGCTGAAGACGTGGGTGACCGGGCTGGCGGATTTTGCCGATGACCCGAACGATGCCCGCGAAACGTGGCTCGAAGAGATCCAGCGCGAGTGGGTTGAGTTGTGTTGAAGCAGGAGCGTAGATGACGCAGTTACAGACGAATCTTCCTGAAGAGTTCAAGAACGATCCCCGCGTTCCGGCCGAGCTGAACAACAACATCTTTATCACCACCCTCGACAAGATTTATAACTGGGGGCGGAAGCGCAGCATGTGGCCTATGCTCTTCGGATTGGCTTGTTGCGCCATTGAGATGATCTGCACCGCCGCCAGCCGGCACGACCTGGCCCGTTTCGGATGGGAGCTCATGCGGGCCAGTCCGCGCCAGGCCGACTTGATGATCGTTTCGGGCACGGTGACGAAGAAGATGCTGCCCCAGATCATCCGGCTGTACAACCAGATGCCTGAACCGCGCTATGTGGTGGCGATGGGCGCCTGCGCGACGAGCGGTGGCCCGTTCAAAGAGGGCTACAACGTCGTCTCCGGGATCGACAAGTTCATCCCCGTCGACGTCTACATCCCGGGCTGCCCGCCCCGGCCCGAGGCCTTGCTGCATGGCTTCCTGCGCTTGCAGGAAAAGATCGACGGCCAGAGCATCCGGAGCGTGCCATGGTATCAGAAGGACGGCGGCGAGGCCGTTCCGATCCCGGTCCTGGGGCCCGATCTGGTCGATATGCGCCGGGCGCAGGAAATCGCGGAAAAGACGGCCGCGTAGCGAGAGACAAATGAGCTCGCGGCGTGACGCCCGGGCTCTGGAGTGGGAGTCATCATGTCAGACGAAGCCAAAAAGCCCGGCCCGCCTCCAGGAGCGCGACCACCTGGTTCTGCAATTCCAGGCGGCGCGCGCCCACCCGGCGCGGCAATGCCTCCGGGCGCCACGGCACCTGGGGCCGCGGCCAAGCCAGTCGCCGCCGCCCCGGCGCAGGTTGTTGCGCCTGCTGCGCCGAAGCCGGCTGCCCCGGTTGCCGCCGCGCCCGCCGGAGCGCCTGCCAAAGTTGCCGCGCCGGCCAAGGCTGCTCCAGCCCCTGCAGCGCTGAACCCCGACCTCGAGAAGGTCCGGGCGAAGTTCGGCGATGAGGTCGTCAAACAGGCCGCCTT
>JBDSIP010000536.1:0-8204 GCA_039917915.1 Thermoflexales bacterium | reverse complement strand
GCCGGGGCCGCCCTGATCTTTACTGTGATCGTGATGCGCAACACCTACTTCGGCCTGCGCCTGCGGGCGGTCGGGTTGAACAGCCGGGCGGCCACCGTCCAGGGCGTGCCCTCGACCCGCTACATGTTGAGCGCGTTTGCGTTGTGCGGCGCGTTCGCCGGAATGGCCGGCGCGCTCCAGGTCCTGGCGGTGTTTCACCGCCTCATCCCGAATATCTCGAGCAATCTCGGCTTCCTGTCGCTCCTCATCGTGATGCTGGGGAACTTCAACGCGCTGATGGTCCTGCCTGTCGCCGCGTTCTTCAGCGTCCTGAACGTGGGCAGCCTGGCCCTGCCGATTCAGTTCCAGTTGGAGTCGGCCCTGGCCGGCGTCATCCAGGGCGCACTCGTTTTGTCGGCCGTGATCGGGCGCGGCCTCAGCCAATGGGCAGGGCGTGGGGCGCGCTCGCGGCAGGTGGAGAAGCACTGACATGACCTTCGAGGAACTCGTCATCCTGATCGCCACCGCGGTGGCCAGCGCCACGCCGCTCGTCTTCGCCGTCGTCGGCGAGACCATCACCGAGCGGGCCGGGGTGATCAACCTGTCCGCCGACGGGACCATCCTGCTGGCCGGGATGGCCGGCTTTGGCGCGGCCAAGGCCATGGACAGCATCTGGGCCGGCTTCGCCGCGGCCGCCCTGGTCGGAGCCGCCATCGCCCTCATCGTCGCCTTTGGGGCGATCACGCTCAAACAGTCGCAGGTCGCGATCGGCTTTATCCTCGCCCTGCTGTGCGCCGACCTGTCCTCATATCTCGGCCGGCCGCTCGTGCTGCAACCCGGCCCGCAGGTGCCCTCGCTTCCCATCCAGGGGCTGCAGGACATCCCGGTGCTCGGGCGGATCTTCTTCAGCAGCGATGGGCTGGTTTACGCCAGCTACGTTCTCGTCATCGTTGCCGCCATTTACCTGTATCGCACCCGGGGCGGGTTGATGCTCCGCGCGGTCGGCGAGCAGCCGGCGGCCGCCTTTGCCCGGGGTGTGCCCGTTGTGCGCCTGCGCTACCTCTACACCCTGGTCGGCGGAGCGCTGATCGGGCTGGCCGGAGCGGCCTTCACCCTCGACATGAAGACCGGCTGGACCTATCGCCACACCGCCGGATACGGCTGGATTGCGCTGGCCATCGTCATCTTCGGGGGCTGGAACCCGGTCCGCGGCGCGATCGGGGCGTATTTCTTCGGCTTTCTAGAGACTCTGGCCAGCTTCGCCCAGAGCCGGGTCGACAACATCCCAACCCAGGTCTTTTCGGTGTTGCCGTTTGTGCTGATGATCCTGGTCCTGGCCCTGACCTCGGGCGAATGGCTGACTCGCCTGCTGGGCCATGCCCCGCCCTGGCTGCGCCGCGCGCTGAGCGCCAACCTCAACGCCCCGGCCCCGGCTGCGCTGGGCCGGCCGTTTGAGCAGGATTAGCGCCGGGCTGTCAGACAACTGGCAGGTTCGTATCGCCGCAGGGGCCGCATACTCTGGTCGGGCGCCAGGATGGGAAACAGCTTCACATCGCTCCACTATCACATCGTATTCAGCACCAAACGGCGCAGACTGTGGATTGCGGCGGCGATCGAAGAACGCGTCTGGGCTTATATGGGCGGCATCGCGCGCGAGAACAAGATGAAGCCGGTCCAAATCGGCGGGGTTGACGATCACATCCATGTCCTCATTGGAGCGCCGCCTACCCTCGCGCCGAGCAGGATCACCCAGCTCCTAAAAGGTGGCTCATCGCGGTGGATCCATGTCGAATTCCCAGCCTTGGCGGAGTTTGGGTGGCAGGACGGGTACTCAGCCTATGCGGTTAGCAAGTCGGCCATTCCAGCCATCGCGAACTACATCAAGGGCCAGCGGGAGCATCATCGCAAGACGACCTTCACGCAGGAGTACCTGGCGCTTCTGGCACGGCATGAGATTGCATACGACGAACGATACGTCTTTGATTGAAAGCGCAACCGCGGCGTTTTCTACCGGTACGCCCTCGCCATGCGGTCGCTCCGCGACCGTGACAGCGAGCGCGACGTATTCGGCAGGTTGAAACCCGCCGCTAGGCGCAACCGTCGCTCCGCGACGGCGACGAATCCGCCGCACGCCTGCCCGTGCCCCAGTCGCGGAGCGACCCAATGAACGATAGCCGTGGGCTTCGAGCCCACGGTGGGCTTCGAGCCCACGGCATGTCGTTGCAAATCGAGCCCCCGGCGCGGCGGTGTACGATCGGCATCAATGACACCCGTTCCGTATCACACCGGCTTTGTGTGCGTAAGCTGCGGCGCGCGCTTCGCGCCAAGTGAGGCCGACGGCCTCTGCCCCGCCTGCGGCGGCAACCTCGACGCAACCTACGACTACGCCCAGATCGGGCGTGAAGTTGATCCCCGAACGATCGCCGACGCGGCCGACCGCTCGATCTGGCGCTTCGCCCCCTTTCTCCCGGTCGATCCCGTCCGAGCCCTGGCCATGGCCGGGGATGTCATCCGCCAGGTCGGCAACTCGCCCCTGATCCGGGCCCGCCGGCTCGAAGCGCGCCTCGGGGCGCGGGCAATCTGGCTCAAGGACGACGGGCGCCTGCCCAGCGCCTCGTTCAAAGACCGGGCCAGCGCGATGGTCGTCGCCCGGGCGATTGAAGCCGGCCGGGGCGTCATCGCCACTGCCTCGAGCGGCAACGCCGCCGCCGCCCTGGCGCTCATGTCGGCCTGCGCCGGGCCTCGGGCCGTGATCTTTGTCCCGCGCACAACGCCCGAAGGCAAACTCGCCCAGATGCTCATCCACGGCGCGCGGGTCTACGTGGTCGATGGCGGCTACGACGATGCGGTTCGCCTGTGCGCCGAGGCCTGCGCCAAGTTTGGCTGGTGGAACCGCAGCACCGGAGTCAACCCATTCACCCGCGAGGGCAAGAAGACGGCCGGGCTGGAGATCGCCGAGCAGCTCGGGCGAGCCAGTGGTCAGGCGCCCTTCCGCGCGCCGGATGCCGTGATCGTGCCGGTCGGGGATGGCAACATCATCAGCGGCGTCTGCAAGGGCTTCCGCGAGCTGCTCGCGGCGGGCTGGATCGAGGCCATGCCGCGTTTCTATGGCGTCACCGCAACGCTGGCGCCCTCGCTGTATCGGGCCTGGCAGGCGGGAGTCGAGACCTTCGATTACATCGAGGCGACGACGATCGCGGGCGGGATCTCGGTCGATCGGCCCAACGACGGGGCGATGGCCATCCGGGCCGTGCGCGACACGGGCGGCGTCTTCATCGAGGCGACCGACGCCGAGATGCTGGCCGCGATGCCGATCCTCGCCCAATCCGAGGGCGTCTTTGTCGAGCCCGCCTGCGCCGCGGCCTGGGTCGGGCTGGAGAAGGCGCTGGCCAACGGTCTCATTCGACCCAACGAGGAAGTCGTGCTGCAGCTTACCGGCAGCGGGCTGAAGGACATCCGCAGCGCGCTCGCCGCGGCCGGCAAGCCGACAATCGTGCGGAGCATCGATGAGGTGGGTCAGGTTTGATCAGGTGGGTCAGGTTTGATCAGGAAGCGCGAGCACCCACATTCCTGAACCCCGGAGGTGAGCCCCGTCGGTTTGTGCCCGTGAAGGCTGCATGGGGCTCACCTCCGGGGTTCAGGATCTGGGGTTCAGGATCTGGGGTTGAGGAACTACGACCCAAGCTCCCCCAACACCTCGCGTATCGCATGCCGGGCGATGTCGGCAAGCACCGGATTGCTGGTCCGGTAGTACGGCAGCGCGATCAGCCCGCATGAGAGCGCCCAGCCACGTCCGCGGGCCCAGGTCGCGTCATCGACTGCCAGCGCGGCGCGAAACACCGGGCGTGTGTCGGCGGCGAACAGATTCCAGGCCGGCATCACATCGCTGGCGGGATCTCCCACCCCCATACATCCCCAGTCGATGACCGCGCTGAGCCGTCCGCGTTGGGCGAGCAGATTCCCCGATTGCAGGTCGCCGTGGATCCAGACCGGCGGGCCATCCCAGGCCGGCGCACGGAGGGCGGCCTCCCATGCCGAGGTTGCCGCCCTGATATCGATCAAGCCTTCCAGAGCCGCGATCGCCGCTCGGGTTTCGGCGTCGCGGTCCGCCAACGGCATGCCGCGGCCAGAGTTGTTCGGCCCGGGCAACGGACCCCCCGCGAGATCGATCCGCCGCAGGGTGATGATGAACGCCGCCAACGCCATCGCAGCCTGACCCGGATCGCTGATCCGGTTCAGGGTCGCGTTCTCACCCTCAAGCCAGCGGTAAACCCCCCAGTGCCAGGGATAGCCCTCACCCGGATTCCCCATCGCCAACGGGACCGGGATCGCAAGCGGCAAATGCGGGGCAAGCCGCGGCAGCCAACGCAGTTCGGTCTCCACCTGCCCAACCGCCCAGCCAATGCGCGGCAGCCGCACGGCCATGTCATCGCCCAGCCGATACAGGGCGTTATCTGTCCCGGCCGAGCGCACCGGCGCGAGGGGCAACTCCGCCCAGGCCGGGAACTGCGCCGCAAGCAAGCGACGCACGAGCGCGACATCCGTGTCGACC
Source organism: Thermoflexales bacterium (assembly GCA_039917915.1). Lineage (GTDB taxonomy): Bacteria > Chloroflexota > Anaerolineae > J036 > Brachytrichaceae > Brachythrix. The sequence goes on along the minus strand of JBDSIP010000536.1, from coordinate 3,673 downwards.
TCGTCTATGTGCATCCTCCCGTTTGGCACATCCACCTCCGACATTTCCGTTTCTTTCACATGACCGCACCTTACCCACCTGACCAGACCTTACGCCACCTTACCCACCTTACCCACCTTACCCACCTTACCAAACCTTACCCACCTTAACCACCTTACCAAACCTTACCCACCTTACCCACCTTACCAACCTTATCAACCTTACCAACCTGCTCAAAGGCCGCCCGCTTGTAGAGCAGCGGCGCCATCTCGGCCGCCGTGCTGCCGCCGCCCTCGCGCCGGTAGCCGATGAAGGCGTAGGCCGGCAGGGCGCCCTTCACATACTGGGCCTGCGGTCCGTCCTCGCATTCCTGCAGGGCGAGCAGGTCCGGGTCAAACGCACGTAAGCGCTCGATGACGCGCGCCCGCCTTTTTGCCCAGGCGTGCGGCCCGTCCTCAGCCCGCCCGTAGCGGATGTTGAAGGTCATTGCTTTCATGCCCCCGCCATGATACGATCCCCCGCCCATGGCAGCGGAAGAAGGCGTCAAGAGTGTCGCCACCAACCGGCGGGCCGGCTTTGACTATGAGCTCGGCACCCGCTACGAAGCAGGCATCGCTCTGAGCGGCGGAGAAATAAAATCCGTCCGCGCGGGCCGGATGGACCTGCGCGACGCGTTTGTCATCATCCGCCAGGGCAGCGCCTTCCTCGTCAACGCCTACATCCCGAGCTACACCCTGGCCACCGGCTTCAATGCCCACCCCGACGAGCGTCGCGAGCGGCGCCTGCTGCTCCAGAAGAAGCAGATCAGCGAGATCGACATCGCCACCGCCCAAAAGGGCATGACCGTCATCGCCACCCGGGCCTACCTCAAGAAGGGCCGGGCCAAGGTCGAGATCGCCGCCGCCAAAGGCAAGAAGAACTACGACAAGCGGCATGCCATCGCCGAAAAGGATGCCAAGCGCGAGATGGCCCGGGCGATTTCCGAGCGGGATTAAATCGACCAGAACCTTCACCCCAACCCCTCTCCATCTGGGAGAGGGGCTTTAGCTCGCCGATGCATTCCCTGCCCTCTCCCGGCGGGAGAGGGCGGCGCGCTGAGCGCCCCAGCGCGAAGCGCGCGGGTGAGGGGCGGAAGGGCGAAGGCGTTCTCGCCCCTCACCCCAACCCCTCTCCCGCTGGGAGAGGGGCTTTAGCTCGCCGATGCATTCCTACCCCTCGCCCGTTGGGAGAGGGGATTCGCTCCGCCGCAACACCCGCGCCCGCACGTGTTGGACGAGAGTCAACGCCCGATAAAGCGCCCAGCTCGGCGCGTATTCCCAGGCTCCCAGGCCGGCCTTGAATTCAGCCCCGAAGCCCAGCTTGAATCGCCATACCCCGGCCATCCGATCATCCTCATCCTCAACGTTGTCAGGCGCCCCCCACCAGTCGTAGGTGTCGCACCCGGCATCCCGCGCCCAACGTAAAGCCGTCCACTGCAGGGCGTGGTTCGGCATGTGCTCGCGCCCCTCGGTCCGCGACATGCCGTAGAAGTACCAGGCCCGCGGGCCGTGCCGAAACACCACCAGCCCGGCCAGGGCCATGCCCTCGCGCTCGGCCACAAAGCCCTGCCCATCCATCGTCAGCCACGCATCCGTGTAGTAGGCCGCCGGACGGGTGATAAATCCATCCCTTCGCCCCGTCTCGGCATACATGTCGAGCAACACCGGCCAGTCCGCCTCGGATGCCATCCGCGCAACCACCCCCCGGCGCTCGGCCAGGCGCAGGTTGTAGCGCCACTTGGGCTTGAAATCAGCCAGCAGCGTCTCATCGTCCTTGTCGATCCGGCTCAGCCCGGTGTTGCGGAATTGGGGCTGGCTGGCCGCCACCCGCCAGCGCCTGGCGAGCAGGACCTGGCGCGCGCCGTCCACATCCCCCGGGCCCGTCCAGCCGTCGCCGTCCACCAGCGCGAAGACCGCCCGCTGCGCGCGTGCGCGTTGCTCAATAAAAGCAATCGCCTCACCGTATGCGGCTGCGTCCCGGGCGGCCGGCCCGCGCGGCGCGTACAGCATCCCCAGCGGCCCGATCCGGCGGCGCAGGAGCTGGACGGTCGCCCGCGGGCCGTCGGCGTCGTCGAGCAGCCAGCGCTCTGCCGTCCACCCCCAGCGCGCCTTGAACTCGCCCCAGGCCCAGCGCTGCAGCGCATGCGCGGGCGGCAGCCGCAGGGTGGCGGCATCCCAGACCGCCGCGGCCTCGATCCGTCGCCAGCGCATCGTTCAGCCGATCACAAAACGGCCCGCCCGCATCACGGGCATGCTGCTGCCATCTTCGCGAATCCCGGTCACATCCATCGTGTCCGTGCCGATCATTACGTCCTCGTGAGCCCTGGCCACGTTGACCCCCAGCTCGGCCAGCGCCTCCGGCGACATCTCCGACCCGCCTGCGACGCCCGGCGGATAGGCCTTGCCAAACGCAATATGACACGCCGCGTTTTCGTCAAAGAGCGTGTCGCCGAACACCAGACCGCTTTGGTTGATCGGCGAGCGGACATCCACCAGAGCGACCTCGCCCAGACGCCGCGCGCCATCGATCTCAAAGAGCTGCCTGAGCGCATCCTCGCCCTGTCCGGCCCGGAAATCGGTGACCTTCCCGTCCTCAAAACGAACGTAGGCGTCCCGGACTTCCTTGCCCATCACAAAGACGGGTTTGGAAGTGCGCGCCCAGCCATGGGTGAGCCGGGCATCGGGAGTCGAGAAGATCTCCTCGGTCGGCATGTTCGGCAGAAAGCGCGTCCCCTCGGGGGTCACCGACGAAGCGGCCACCCAGGCCGGCGCGCGGGTCAATCCAACCGTCAAATCAGTTCGGGGCTGCCCATCCTCGGCAGGCGCGGGGTCGAAGAAGCGCACGGCCCGCACCCGCTCGGCCATGAGGGTTTGGGCGATCGCCGTCAGGCGCGCGTCATGGGCCTGCCAGGCTGCGACCGGGTCGGGTTCGTTGAGGCGCACCACCCGGAAGATCTCCGCCCACAGCTTCTCAACGGCCTGTTCGGCCGGCAGCCCGGGAAACAGCTTCATCGCCCGGGCCGGGGTTGGCACGCCAGCGACGCACCACTGCACCGCGTCATTCATCATCGCATCAGCAAAAAACGAGATCCGCGCCTGCGACGCCATCCGCGCCCGCCGCATCCGGGCGGGATCGACGTCTTCGTAGGCGTCCGGGAATTCGTCCCCCGTCAACGACAGGGACGCGAATTTGCGGTCCAGATACTCGCGGGCGCGGGCCGTGGTGTATTCCGGCGCATAGTCCAGGGCATCGCTTGCGCTGTACAGGTAACGGGTTTTGTGGGTGAGCGCATCGCTCCAGACCACATCCACATACAGCGCGCCGGCCTTATAAGCCTCGGCGGCCACGACCCGGACGAAGTCGCAATGCCCGAGCTGAGCGGTGATGCGTAATGGCTGACCGGGCTGCAGGTTGACCCCGATTTTGACCAATAGGGCCGCGTAACGGGTGATCTCGTCTTGCATGATGGCGGACTATATCAGCCGAAAACTTCAAGGGCCCCCGCCCCGGCGTACGCCGGGGCGGGGGCCTCTGAAACCATCCTGAAAACACTGTCGAGAACGCGCTCACCGCGCTTCGTGCGGTGAGCGCGTTCTCGACAATGTTTCTTGAGTGATTTCTACTTGAGGAGGACCTTGGCTCCGACTTCCTCGAG
>JBDSIP010000535.1:0-5442 GCA_039917915.1 Thermoflexales bacterium | reverse complement strand
ACGTTTACGTTTACGTTCACGTTTACGTTCCCGTCTACGTCTACGTTTACGTTTACGTTTACGTTCACGTTTACGTTCCCGTCTACGTCTACGTTTACGTTTACGTTCACGTTTACGTTCCCGTTCCCGTCTACGTCTACGTTTACGTTTACGTTCACGTTTACGTTCACGTCTACGTTCACGTCGACGTCTACGTTTACGTTTACGTTCCCGTCTACGTTTACGTCAACGCAAACGTAAACGCGAGCGTGAACGGAGCCCCCGCTATACTCTGCGCTGAATTCACATGACCGAAAACACGCCCTCCATCACCTCTGACTTTATCCGCACGGCCGTGGCCGAAGACCTGCGGTCCGGCCGTTTCAGCCGGGTCGTCACCAGCTTTCCACCCGAGCCAAACGGATACCTCCATATCGGCCATGCCAAGGCCATCGCGGTCGATTTCGGCATCGCCGCCGACTTCGGCGGGGCCTGCAATCTGCGCTTCGACGATACGAATCCGGTCAAGGAAGAGCAGGAATATGTCGACATGATCATGGCCGACATCCGCTGGCTGGGCTACGACTGGGGGGATCGCCTGTTCTTCGCCTCCGACTATTTTGAGACACTTTACGAGTATGCCGTCCAGCTCATCCAGAAGGGCAAGGCCTACGTCTGCGACCTGAACGCCGACGAGATGCGCGAGTATCGTGGCACCCTCAAGGCGCCCGGACGCGAGAGCCCGTATCGCAACCGCGGCGTCGAGGAGAACCTCGATCTTTTCGCCCGGATGCGGGCGGGCGAATTCCCCGAGGGCGCCCGCACCCTGCGGGCCAGGATCGACATGGCGTCGGGGAACGTCAACCTGCGCGACCCGGTCATGTATCGCATCCTGCACGCCGCCCATCACCGCACCGGCGACGCCTGGAAGATCTACCCGCTTTACGATTTCGCGCATGGGCAGAGCGATTCGATTGAGGGAGTCACGCATTCGTTGTGCTCGCTGGAGTACGAGATCCATCGCCCGCTTTACGACTGGTACACCCGCGAGTTGGGCATCTATGCCCCGCGCCAGATCGAGTTCGCCCGCCTGAACCTGAGCTACACCGTGCTCAGCAAGCGCAAGCTCCTCAAGCTGGTCAAGGAGGGCTTTGTAAGCGGTTGGGACGATCCGCGCATGCCAACTCTGAGCGGCCTGCGCCGGCGCGGCTACACCGCGGCATCGATCCGCGATTTCTGCTCGCGGATCGGGATGGCCAAAGCCGACAGCGTCGTTGACATCGCCATGCTCGAGCACAGCCTGCGGGATGAACTGAACAAAACCGCCCCGCGGGTGATGGGCGTGCTGCGCCCGCTGCGGGTCGTGATCGAGAACTACCCCGAGGGCCAGACCGAGGAAATGGATGCGGTTAACAATCCCGAGAATCCGGCGGCCGGCACGCGCAAGGTGCCGTTTGGGAAGGTGTTGTATATCGAGCAGGACGATTTCCGCGAGGAGCCGCCGCCCAAGTTTTTCCGCATGGCGCCCGGGCGCGAGGTGCGCCTGCGCTACGCCTATTTCATCAAGTGCGTGGGGGTGGTGAAGGACGCCAGCGGCAAGGTCGTCGAAGTGCGCTGCAACTACGACCCGGCCACCCGCGGCGGCGACGCGCCGGACGGACGCAAAGTCAAGGCGACCATCCACTGGGTCAGCGCTGAACATGCGGTTCCGGCCGAAGCGCGGCTGTACGACTCGCTGTTCACCAAACCGAACCCCGATGACGTCGAGGCGGACGGGCACTTTCTGGATAACCTGAACCCGAACTCGCTCGAGGTCATCTCGCCATGCTTTGTCGAACCCAGCGTGCGCGGCGCGCTGGCCGGGACGACGGTCCAGTTCGAGCGCACGGGTTACTTCTGCCTCGACCCGGATTCAAGGCCCGATATGCTCGTCTTCAACCGGGCAGTGGGTTTGAAGGATTCGTACGCCAAAGTAGCGGCCTAGGAAGCCGATCCAATATTGCTGAAGCGACATCCCCTCGGCTCCGCCCAGGGGATGTCGCTTCAGGACACTTTCGCATTCGGCGCGCGCTAGCGCAGCGTCACGTGTCCCAACGCAAAGCGGTCCTCTCCCGAGACAAGCTTGAGACGTTCACCTGTTGCCGAATCGTACAGGCCGACGAAGAGCGTATAGCGCCCGGGCGGGGCAGTAGGGGTGATATACACCCCGCGCTGATCGGTGATGGTTTCGCCCGGCCCCCAGCTTGCCGTGGGGCGGAAACCGGCGACCGGCGCATTGTCGTTCTGAGCGACCGGCGCCCCGTCCGCCGGGCCAAGGTGGATGAAGACATCGAGATCGGCTGAAGGCGCGTCCGGGGCCGTCCAGGTCAACGCCAGGGGGATGATATCGCCGGCACCCACGTCGGACAGGTCGACGCTCGCCGCCGACAACGTGATCCCTCCCCGCCAAGCCGCGCCGGCGGGAACCAGGACAGACGCGCGGTGAACAGCATAGGTCGCCCAGCGGATGTCGCCCACCCATTCCTCGCGCGCTTTGAAAGCGTGCTCGGCCAGCCATCGCTCGTAGCGACCCTCGGGATCCGCGGCGCGCTCACCATAAAACAGGACGTGGATGCGGCTTGCCCCGGCTGAGGCGGGCGCCAACACGTCGTCGACGTCCGCGTCGGCGGCCGGCAGGGACGGAACAGCGAACACGCGGGCTGGATCGGGGTCAACCGCGGCATATGCATCCACATAGTTCGGGCCATCAAACCACACCCGGTCGCCCGGTCGTTGGCCGGCGACAATCAATTGGGCGATCCGTCCGTAGTCCGCGCGCATTCTTGCAATCGCCGCGTTCACTTCCGCGACCTGCGCCGTCAACAGTATGGCAACCCCAATGCCCGCGGCAATGGGCGCGGCAAGCCAGTAATGGCGCGTTGCCGGCGTTGGCATGAGGATTCGCAGCTTCACCAGCAACCATATCAGCGCCGCACCGGCGATCATGACGACGGTATCCAACCAGCGGGCGTTTGCGATCGCCGGGTCGAGCGTCGTACGAGCCAGGCCGAACAGGCCAACCATGGCGATAAGAGCCGTGAAGGCATAGAGCGCATGGCGTCCGAACGGCAGCAGAACCGGACCTGTTACGCGCCTGATTTGGGGCCAGAATCGCGTCGTCAGGAAAAAGAAGAAGCCAAATACGATGGCAGAGGTGATCAAACGTCCGAACTGCAGGTCGGATTTCAAGAAAAGGTGCTGCTCGGCCCAAAGACGCGCGCTTTGAAGCGCCGTGAAGTTCGGGATGAGGTCGTCGAAGACCAGCCCTCCCTCAAACCTGAACAAGGCGAAAATTCCGATGATCGCCGCCATGGCGGCGCCTGTGCCAAGCAACCCGCGCCTGGTTGCCCGGTATCCAAGCGTAGGGATCCGCGACTGGTTGTAGCCGAGCCACAAGCTTGCAAAAAAGAGCACCTGCCAGGCGGCCAGATTGTAGAACTTACCCTCGATCGGCCACGGTAGGGTGACCAGATTTGGCATGTATTGAGACAGGGCATAGATGAGCGCTGATCCGGCCACCACCAGCCAGCCCCTGCCGTGGTCGAACATCACGAAGGCCGCGAGCGCGCACGGGGTAAAAATCGTATAGAGCAGCAGCACGTCGACCAGATAGTAGGTCTGATGCAGGGTAAAGACGCTGACAACGAAAGCCACCGGATTACTCAGATCGAGGTGCCGCGCCCACGGTAGCGCAGCCACCTCGGAGAATGCGACGAATAGCAATGTGGCGGTGACCGTCACGACGTAAAGCGTGGCGGCGCGCCCAAGGAGCTTATGCAGCGCGAATGACATCCCATCGCGAAAGACGATGCGCCAATACACGAGACCGGTCATCAGTCCCGAGATCAACACAAAACCTTCGGCAGCCGACGTCAGGAAGCGGCCTCCACCGGTCAGCAGAAATAACGGCGAATCTACCCCCAAGTGGTCGACGATCATCACGAACACCATGAGGCCGCGGATGAGATCGAGGCGCAGATCGCGGCCCGTCGGGGTGATGTAGTCCGGGCGCGGCACGCGGCATCGGCGGCCAGGCTTTGGCGCGTCGCTCGGTTCTTCCGAAACCCCGCCGGGCGGCAGCGTAAACCCCTGGGCGAGGTCGCCATCCGACGACATCACCCAGATGTCGTTCTGGGCGGCCGCTGGGGCGTGGGGGGCTTGCTCTGGTATTTCCTTGGCCATGCCAGTCGCTCTGCCGAGTCGCAGTCATCGGTCGGGAATCGTCCCCTGTCCACCGCTTCGGCCAGTCCTCGGGCCGCGCGCAGGGAGAACAACTTACAAAACCAGATCCGGAGGCGATACCTCCGGCGAAGCCAGAGGTATCGCCTCCGGAAAGAGGTCCCTTTAGGAACTCCCGGGCGGCCAATAACCCTTCAATTTTACGGTCCGGGGGCAAGAGAATTCTGAGAGGCGGCAAAAGAAAGTGCGCAGAACGTGTGTGATCTCTCAAGGCAGCGGCGCCAGTCCCATCTTCAGCCAATCTTCAATTTCAACCCGCCGTAACTTCAACCGCCCTCGATACGCTCTGATCACGCCGGAACAATTTCGTCCCGGCCTCAACAAGAACTCGGAGGAAATCGAAATGAAAGCGTTCAAGAAGTTTGGCAAGTTCGGAGCGGCCCTGGCCCTCATGGTGGGCGCGGCCACGGCTGGGGTCGGCATCGCCAGCTCGGCGATGGCCCAGACCGGCACGCCACCCGCCCAGTCGGGCCAGCTACAGGCGGCCCCGCAGCAGGACGCGCCCTTTGGCCGCGGCGGCCCGCGCGGCGGTGGCGGCCCGCGTGCGGGTGGTCTGCGCGGCGGGCAGGCGATCACGACCACCGGCACAATCGCTGAATACACCATCAACCCGATGGGCGACTATGACGGCTTTACCCTGGCCGACAAGACCGAGGTCCATGTGGCGCCGCCCGATGCGGTCAAGGTCAAGGAACTGTTCGCGGTCGGCAGCGCGGTGACAGTGGTTGGCTTCCAGCACCCCGGCCGCCCTGACGCCAGCGGGACCGCGAGCGCGACTGAGGTCCGGGCCAAGACCATCACCAGCGGCAGCACGAGCTACACGTTCGAGAAGCCGACCACGCCCCCGACGCCAGTGGCGCGCGAGGTCGTGACCCAGACCTCGACGATCGCCAGCCTGAGCCTGAATGACAAGGGCGACCTGGACGGCTTCACCCTGGCGGACAAGAGCCTGGTCCGGGTGCCGCCCCACGAGAGCGACGCCCTCAAGGCCAAGCTCACAGTCGGCGCGTCGGTCGAAGTCGTCGGCGACAAGCACGTCGGCACCTCGGGCCTGATCGTTATCCGGGCGGAGAGCCTCAAGGTCAACGGTGAAACGGTCTTCACCGCCCCGGCCAATCGCGGCCCCGGTGGCCCGCGCGGCGGGCGCGGCCATGGCGGCGAGATGCCCGGTGGCCCAGGCGGGCG
>JBDSIP010000534.1:0-5739 GCA_039917915.1 Thermoflexales bacterium | reverse complement strand
TGGTTTTGTGAAAGCGGCATACCCCGGCTTTGCCGGGGTATGCCGCTTTCACAGATATTTGGCGATTAGGGCGCGACGCCGGCGACCGCCATCACGAAGATGCGCCCGACCGCAGCCTTCATCACGTCGAAGAACGGTGTCGGCATCAATCCGATGACAAAGCACAAGACAATCAGGGGCGCCACAGCCAGCACCTCGCGCCAGTTCAGATCAGCCAGCGAAATGCCGCCCGGCCTGGTGACCGCGCCATGCCCCGCTTCGGCATGCCCGACTGCATGGGCGCCGTGGCCCGCCTCATCTCTCGGCTTGCCCAGGAATATCTTCTGGAACATCGTCAGCAGATAGACGGCGCTCAGGACCATCCCGACCGTGGCGAACGCGGTCGCTATCTGGTTCGCCTGGAACGCGCCCTGGAGAATGACATACTCGCCGACGAAGCCGTTCAGCCCTGGTAATCCGACCGAGCTCAGCACCAGCAGCAACGCCAGGGTGCCGTACAAAGGCATCTTCGCCCACAGCCCGCCCATCTTGCCCATATCCCGGGTATGCAGGCGTTCATAAATGAAGCCAATGATTAGAAAGAGGCCGCCAGTGCTCAACCCGTGGTTGATCATTTGCAGGAGCGCGCCCTGCGCGCCCATGCTGTTCAGGGCAAAAATGCCAAGGACGATGTAGCCCATATGACTGACCGACGAGTACGCCACGAGCTTCTTCGCGTCGCTCTGGGCGAACGCAACCACCGCGCCATACAGAATCCCGACTACGGCCAGGGTCATCATCAGCGGCGCAAACTGCTTGCTGGCCTCGGAGAACAGGCCCAGGTTGAAGCGCAACAATCCATAGGTGCCCATCTTCAACAGGATGGCCGCCAGAACGACCGATCCCGCGGTTGGCGCCTCGACATGCGCATCCGGGAGCCACGAGTGGAACGGCCAGAGCGGGACCTTGATCGCGAACGCCAGCGCGAACGCGAGGAAGAGGGGTGCACTGGCCGCCCACAGATTCGCCTTCATCAAGGCTTCCAGGTCGAAGGTCCCGCCGGTATAGCCGATGTAAAGAATGCCGAGCAGCATCAGGACGCTGCCGAGCATCGTGTAGACAAAGAATTTCAGCGAAGCATAGATGCGCCGGTCACCCCCCCAGATCCCGATGATGAAGTACATCGGCACGAGCGCGAACTCCCAGAAGACATAAAAGAGGAATAGATCGAGCGAGAGAAACACGCCAAGCGTCGCCGTCTGCATCAGCAGGAACAGGCTGTAGTACTCGCGTTCGCGGGTCTTGATGGTCGAAAAGGAATACCCGATGGCGAGCGGAAAGACCAGGTTGGTCAAGAGGATGAGCCACAGGCTGATCCCATCGACACCCAGCTTGTAGCCAATGTTGTAGGCGGGAATCCAGACATAGGATTCGACAAATTGGAATCCAGGCAGGGCCGGGCTAAAGCCCACAAACATCACGAGCGAGGCGATGAGGGTGGCCAGTGACGCGCCGACCGCCACCCAGCGCCGGGCGAGCGATTCGCGCGGTAACACGGCAACCGCAAGCGCGCCAATCAGGGGCAGGAAGATGATGAGACTTAGGATCATGATTGCTTTTTGCGGTGGGCGTCCCGTTCGCGGGTGAAGGCGACGAAGTCGATGTCGCCGGGCGACCGTCCGAGCTCGGTCAACATCTGGGCAATCTCGGCGCCATGCTGCATGCCGTGGTTGGTGACCTGAACGAGGGTCTCCCAGACGACAGCTTCAACCACATCGCCATTGATCCGGCGGAATGTGAAGTGGCGCATGAGCTCGGCTTCTGTGAGTCCATCGACGTAGCTCCGGAAGTCCGCTTCGACATCGCGCCACTTCGCGACGATGCTGTCAAGGTCGGGATAGGCCGTTGGGGTCGCGAACGTCGTGGGCGAGTCGCCTAGCAAACGCTGGGTCCAGAGCTGATCGGCGCCCATGGCGTGGACAAAGGTTCCGCCCAGGCTCCCGCTTGGGTACAGGTTTGGAGCATAGAGCTCCGCTGAGGTCAGGCCGGCCGCCTTGGCCAGCAGCCTCGCATTCCGCCAGTAGTGATAGTCCACGGCGGACTTGATCAGCTCGATCACCTTGCGCCCCCGGACACGAGGAAGTAAACGAGAATGGCGACCGCGCCCATCAACATGACCAGCCCATAGGTGCGGGCAAACCCGGTCTGCAGTTCGCGCAGCGTCTCGGACATCTCCGTCGCGAGCCGGCCCGCGCCATTAACAATGCCGTCGATGCCGCCCAGATCGAAGATGCGGGCCAGGAAGCTGGCCCCCATGTAGAACGGCTTGATGACGGCGGCCCGATAGATTTCATCCAGATACCACTTGCGCGAAGAGACGGTGTAGAGCGGCCCAAGCCGGGCCAGCGGATCGACACTGTCCGCGGATGTGAAACGCCGATACAGCGCGACCGCGCCGGCGATGGCCGCAGCCGCGAGCGCGACGAACACACCGGCCAGGGCGAGATTGAGGGGCTCATGCGGCTCTTTGCCGACGACCGGCGCGAGCCAGTCGCCTAGCCAGGCCTCGCCCGGAAAACCCTTGGGCAAATTGAGCAGGCCGCCCAGCACCGAAAACACCGCCAGGGCGATGAGGGGGATCGTCATGGTCGGCGCCGCTTCGGAGGCGTGCTCGGCATCCGCGCTGCGCGCCTTGCCAAAGAAGACCAGGTAGAGCTGGCGCCCAACGTAGAAGGCGGTGAACACCGCGGTCACGCCCAACAGCCCAAAGACAATTGGGAAGTCCCTGGCCGCAGCCGCGATGATCTCGTCCTTGGACCAGAACCCGGCCAACGGTGGAATACCCGCCAATGCCAGGCCGCCCAGGATAAAGGTGATGGTCGTCAGCGGCATTTTCGATCGCAGACCGCCCATGTTGCGTATATCCTGCGGATCGGCTCCATGCTGGCCGGTCTCGTGCGCGCGATGCTCCATGCCATGGATGACGCTCCCCGCGGCGAGGAAGAGCAGGGCCTTGAAGAAGGCGTGGGTGAGCAGGTGGAATTGGGAGGCGACAAAGGCCCCCACCCCCACCCCGGCCACCATGAAGCCGAGCTGGCTGATGGTTGAATAGGCCAGGACTTTTTTGATGTCCCACTGAGTGAGCGCCGCGTAGCCTGCGACGAAGGCCGTCAGCGCGCCCACGATGGCGATGACTTGCATCGCGATCGGCGAGTGCTCGAGCAATACGTTTGAGCGGATGAGCATGTAGATGCCGGCCGTGACCATGGTCGCGGCATGAATCAGAGCCGAGACCGGGGTTGGGCCGGCCATTGCATCCGGCAGCCACACAAAGAGCGGGAGCTGGGCGCTCTTGCCGGCCGCGCCGACAAACAGGAGCAGGGTGATGACCGTCAGCACGCCCGCTGCAGCGCCCTTCAGCGCCTCCGCCTTTTCAAAGACCTCACCGTAGCTGAGCGAGCCAAAGGTGAAGAAGATCAACAGCAGGCCGAGCACGAAAGCCACATCACCAATCCGATTCACGACAAATGCCTTGCGGCCCGCTTCCGCATTCTTGATGTCGGTGAACCAGAACCCGATCAACAGATACGAACACAGCCCGACGAGTTCCCAGCCAACGAACATGAGCAGAAAGCTGTCGGCCATCACCAGGGTCAGCATCGAGGCGACGAAGAGATTCAGATAGACAAAGAAGCGCGGCGTGCGCGGATCGCCCTTCATGTAGCCGATGCTGTAGAGGTGAATCAGACCGCCGATGCCGGTGATGATCAGCATCATCGTCGCGCTCAGCGGGTCAACCCGGAAGCCATACGGCACATCCAGCTCGGCGACCCGAATCCACGGTCCAAAATTGGCATCGATGGCCCGGGTCGGGGTGGCAGCCACCTGGGCGAACAGCCAGACCGAGATGACGAACGATGCGGCAACCGCCACGGTCGCGATGATGCCGGCAGCCCGGCCGCCGATGCGACCGCCAAAGGCGGCATTAACCAGCATCCCTGCCAGCGGGATCAGAATGGGGAGAAGAATAAGAGTTTGCATCGGTTGGCCCGGGATCAATTCTTCATCACGTTGAGGTCGTCAACATCGGTTCCCTTTTTGGCCCGGAAGATGGCGACGATCAGCGCCAGCCCGACCGCGACTTCCGCCGCGGCGACGGTCATCACGAAGAAGACGAAGAGCTGCCCATCGAGTTGGCCCCACTGTTTGGCAAAGGCGACAAAAGCGAGGTTGGCGGAATTGAGCATGAGCTCGATCGACATGAAGATCATGATGGCGTTGCGGCGGGTCAGAACCGAAATCGCGCCGATCGAGAACAGGAGGGCGCTGAGCAGGATGTAGGGGGTTGTTTCGTTCATGCCGATCACTCCTTGCGGGTCAGCACCACTGCCCCGACCATCGCCGCCAGCAGCAGGATCGAAGCGACCTCAAACGGAAAGAGGTAGGGACCAAACAGGGCCCTGCCGATCGCCAGCGGGCTCGAATCGATGAGTTTGGCCGCGGAAGAGGACACGACGCGGGTGAAGATCACGTAGGCGGCCTGAATGAGGAGCAGCCCGCCAAGACCCAGCGCCAGCGGTCGCTGCCAGGCCATTTCCTTGCGCGTTTCACCGGCCGGCAGCTTCTCGGCGCCCAGAACCATGATGACAAAGACAAACAAGACCATGATCGCGCCGGTATAGATGGTCACCTGCGCGATAGCCAAAAATGGCGCGTTGAGCAGCAGATACAGCACCGCCACGCAGGCGAAGTTCAGAATCAGGAACATGGCCGAGTAGAGGGCGTTCCGGCTGAGGGCCATGCCCGCGGCAGCCCCAATTGCGACGATCGCCACGGCCAGAAAGACGATAAATTCAGAGCCCATGATTTTCCTCGTGCGTTGGCCTAAACGCTGCTGTCCACCGGCGGAAACGGAAGAATGGCTCGATCATATTTCCCGGCCGGCGTCTGTTGCGGCGTGGCGGCGACATTGATGGGCGGCGATTCAAGCAATTGGGCCTTGGTGTAAATCATGCTCTCGCGGGTGTACCCGGTTGGAAACTCGATCGGCTCCAGGACGATCGCGTTCGTCGGGCAGGCGTCCTCGCAATAGCCGCAGAAGATGCAGCGCAGCATGTTGATCTCGTAGGTCTTGGCGTAGCGCTCACCCGGCGAGAAGCGCGCCTCGTTGCTGTTTTCGGCCGCCTCGACCCAGATCGCGTCGGCGGGACAGGCGGCCGCGCACAGCGCGCAGCCAATGCACTTCTCCAGGCCGTCGTCGTATCGCTTGAGATTGTGGCGCCCGCGAAACCGCGCGGTCATCGGGCGCTTCTCCTCGGGGTATTGCACCGTCACTGGCTTCTGGAACATCTGCTTCAGCACTGTTGCGAAGCCCAGCGGGATGCGGGTGATGGCTCGGAATCTCTTTTTCAGGTTCATGCGGCGATTCGGTCCTATTTATAGCCGGGCACGCCCAGCACGATCAGCAGCGCGGTCAGCACCACGTTGGCCAGCGCGATCGGGAGGAGTTTCTTCCAGCCAAATGCCATCAGTTTGTCATAACGGAAGCGCGGCAAGGTCGCCCTGACCCAGACCATGATCAGCAGGCAGGCCAGGACCTTGACCGAGAAGTAGATCAATCCGAGCACCCACGAGTCGCCGACAAAAGGCCCGCTCCAGCCGCCAAGAAAGAAGACGGTGAAGAGCGCGCTCAGGGCGACCATCTTGACGTATTCGCTCATGAAAAACAGGGCGAATTTCATCCCGCCATACTCGGTCATG
>JBDSIP010000533.1:0-3724 GCA_039917915.1 Thermoflexales bacterium | reverse complement strand
GCTTGGGATACACCAATCTCGGTTGGCGCCCGGGGCTGAGCGAGAAGGCGGAAGTGGTGGCCTTCCATGCGAATCTCTCGAACACCGCCGTGGTCACCGGCGCGTATCGCGACCCCGGCCAGGGCGTATTCATTTCGCTCGATCGGGCAGCCTATACCGGCCAGGCCAGCCAGCCGCGCGAGGTGTACCGGATAGCGGGCATTGGCTGCAGCGGCGACCCCGGGGCCTATGAGGACAGCAGCTTTGTGCGCGGGTTCAATCCGAACAAGCCGGTGGTCGCCAACCATGCCTTTACCGGCAACCGCCGCGAGTTTAAGGTGGCCTGGGTCGGCACAGGCGCCTATGACAGCGAAGCCGTCTACCTGACCCAGGTCACCCTCCCGCCCGAAGTCGCGTCCAGCCGGCCGATCACCCCGATCGTGTCCACCGCCAGGGTGATCGGGGTCGGCGACATGATCACCGGCGTCGCCGGGACCATTCTGACGGTCACCATCGGCCCGAAGATGACGGCCCGGGGCGAGCTCGCCATCTGGGTCCAGACCGACGCCGGGGTTCAAGCCGTGCTGCGCACAAAGCCGCTGCTTCGCCGGCCCGTCCTCATCGTGCCCGGCATCGTGGGCACCGGGCCGGCCCTGACCTCGACCGTGTGGTGGAAACAGCGCGGGCCCGATCCGTAGGAGATCGTCATGGATCCGCTCCTGGGCGTCTACGATGACATCTCGCAGACCCTGGTTAACTTCGGCTACACCCTCGGCGAAGACCTGTTCATGGTCAATTACGACTGGCGCCTGGCCCCGTATCTCTTCGACGGGACCATCGACGGGCATATCACCGGTTTCACCGCCCAGCAGCTCAGCGACGACACCTTTGAGCGGGCGATAGACTACCTCGGCTACTACCTGCGCAAGGCCGCCGACAAGTGGAAAGAAGCCACGGGCGAGGAACTCGACGCCGTGGACCTGATCGCCCACAGCACCGGCGGTCTGCTTGCCCGCGGCTATGTCCAGAGCGACGCCTATGGCGGGGCCATCGTACCGGGGAGTCCAACGGGAGCTACCCATCTTCCACGCGTCCGCAACATGATCTTCGCCGGGGTGCCCAGCCTGGGCGCGGCCAAGGCCTGGAATCCGCTCTACAACAACTTCGGCGGCGACACCTCATTCCAGGTCGTGCTGTCCAAGATCCTCTACGCCGAGTACCTGTATCTCAAGAGCAGCGATTCGAACAACATCGCCGGGCCCGGCGCCCCGATCGCTTATCGCGATCTATCGGGCGAGACCGAGGACATCCGGCAGCGCGACTTCATCAGCCGCTACCTGCCCACCGCCAATAGCCTGCTGGCCGTCTATCCTTTCATCGGCGACGACGCGAAGGGCGGATACCTGGAGACGACCGGAGGCGCGAGCGAATGGATGCCATTCGACAACCTGCCCCTGCTCGACCTCAACAACGGGTCGCGGGTTGGGAACGGGGTTACGCTCCCAAGGGACATCGGCCTGATTTCGGGCACCCTCACCCATGTCGTGGGCAAAGCGGGCAAGAAAACACCGATGTGGGTGGAGAAGACCTTTGAACCCTCGGTCAATTGCTCTTTCTCCCGGGACGCCGTCGAAGTCTTCGATGTGGTGGGCGATCTGCGCCGAACGATTTTTAAGAACGCCACCGGCGCGACTGCCCAGACGCTTCTCAACGTGCTGGACCGCCTCAACGTGCTCTATAGCGCGTTGACCCTGGTCAAGAACATCAATCGCGCCATCTTTCACGACATCGTGCCGTTCGACAGCTACCTCGGGCGTTGCGCGGCCGAGGGCGAGCGCTGGTTCCGCACCCGGCCGACCGTGCCCACGGCTTCCGTGCCGATGATGCGCTTCAAGGACCTGGGCGATGAAACGGTGCCGCTCAGCTCCGCGATCGGGCTGTATGTCGACGCCAGCGGTCGGCCGCTCACGTCGGCAGTGCAGGTTTCGTTCTTCGTCGGCGTCGACCATGTCGGCCTGATGTACGACCGGGACACCCAATTCGCGATGGTCCAGGCGCTTGGCATCGACGGGGCCAATCCCAACATCGTCAGCGTGGCCGCCCACAAAGGCTCGGCCAGCGCGCTCTACAACGCCTATCGACGGATCGGCGGCTTCTTGGTCAGCGACCTGGACGTGCTGACAACCGGCCTGGGCTTCGTCATGGCCAGCTTCATCAAGAAGTCGTTGCGCGAGGCCTTCGACTTTGCGTCGACTTACATCCAGGACCAGGCCCCGACCTGGCTGGCCTCGATGGCCTTCGACCCGGTCCAGGGTTTTGTCACCGACGAGCAGGGCCGGCGCCTGGGCTGGTCGCTGGCCGAGGGGCGGGTGAGCGAGATCCCCGGTGGCTATTGGCTGGGCGACGACGGCGGGACGGGAATGGCCTTCATCGCCGGGCGCGATCCACTCAGCCTCTCCCTGGCGTTGACCGGCCTTGGTGTGCCGTACTACGTTCAGTCGGATATTCTGGGGCCGGGTGGCCGCACGAACTACGAGGTCAGCGGCACGCTGGCCTATGGCGCATCGATCTCTGTGCCCCTGCCTTCGCCAGCTCTCGTCGGCATTTCCGACACCCATCCACCCCTCGCGCTGTGGATCAGCCCGACCGGGAGCGCGTCGATCCCGGTCAACGGCCGGCTCGACGCGCTGGCCCGCATCGCCGACGACGGTGCCGTCTCGCGGGCCTTCGTCTATTTTGATGCCGATGGCAACGAAGATCTGAATCCTGACGAGGAGCGGGTAGAGGCGACGACCGACTTGCAAGACAAATACGCCGCCGCCTTCGACTACGTGCGCGGGCCGACCGGGACGCGCACCCAGACTCGCACGCCCACACCCACCCGGACGGCGACGCCCACACCCACCGCGACTCAGACGCCCTCTCCGGGTTGCATTGGCGATTACACCGGCCCGCAGAATCTGCCCGACGGTTTTATCCGGATCGACGACGCCCAGTACATCGCCTACCGCTGGAACTCAACCACCGGCGACGGCCTGTATCAGCCCCGCCTCGACTTCAACACCTCCGGACGGGTCGATGCCGGCGATGTGCAGGTCGTGGCGGCGCGCTGGGGGACGGACTGCAACCAGTGGCCCAATGTCCCGGCCGCCGGCGGGGCCGCCAACGCGCTGTCGGTCAAGGTGGTGCCGGAAGGCACTGGCGTCTGGCGCATCGAGGTATCAGCCAACGGCGTGGCCGACCTGGGCGGTTGGGAATTCACACTGGACCTCGGCGATGGCGCTGCTATCGACGACGTGACGCTGGGAGACTTCCTTGACCGCACCCGGCGGACCTTCACCAGCCTGCCGCTCGAGAAGCGGCCGGGCCAGGTGAGCGTTGCGGCGCTCAGCCTCGGCGCGGCGCCACCGGGAGCCAGCGGGTCGGGCCTGCTCGCCACGCTGCGGGTGACAGCCGCGTTAGCGCCAATCGTCGGCGTTGCTGACGCGATGCTGGTCGATACCCGCGGCAGCCGCATGACGCCAACCTTCCGGCTGTTCTTGCCGGCAGTGCTTCGTTGAACCGGTTCACACGCGGAAAAATGGGTTGACCTGACAGGTCAGCCCATTTTTCGCAAAGTGAGCAGCGTTCGGGCCGGAGTCCGGACACCCAGTCGCGGCACCATCTTCCCGAAGATGGACCCGCGTCGACACTCCGTCAAACGCCTGGGTCTGGCCGTCCTGGTGGACTTCGCTGCGCTCACGCC
>JBDSIP010000532.1:0-4333 GCA_039917915.1 Thermoflexales bacterium | reverse complement strand
GTTCTTGGTCCAGCTCCGAGCGACGAAGCCGCTCGGGCTCTCGCTGGTGAACCAGCTCTGACTGCGTAGCGCGGATGCGGGATGCTCACTCATATAATCACCTTGCTTGGGACTTTATCACGCCGCATGTTCCGCCAATCCAGCCTTAGGATTCTTGATAGGATATATCTCCAAAAGCGATAAACACCGGCGAAGCCGGTGTTTATCGCTTTTGGAACACTTTTCACGGGAATTAGAACAACTGACGGCGCGCCCTTGCGACGGGCGCAATCGAAAAAACATGACATCATTTGTTTCACAATCGACCGGGTTTTCAGCCGAACGGCTGATCCGGGTCAGCCGTCTGCTCCAGAGCTACGTTGATCGGGGTGATATCGCCGGTATCATCGCGCGGGTGGGGCGGCGGGGGCAGATCGCCTATCACGAGCGCTTTGGCTGGCTGGATCGCGAGGCGCGCAAGCCTATGCGCGACGACGCCATCTTCATGATCGCGTCAATGACCAAACCTATCACGGCGGTGGCGGCCATGATGCTCTACGAGGAGGGGCGCTTCGACCTTAACACCCCGATCAAGAGGTTCATCCCCGCCTTTGCTGAGACGAAGGTTTTCGCCGGTGAGACTGCCCAGGGGATGGCGCTTGCCGACCTGGAGCGTGACATCACCTTCCGCCATCTGTTCTCCCACTCGGCCGGCCTGAGCTACGGTTGGAACCCGGACAGCCCGGTGGATCGCGAGTATCGCGCCCTCGAAAAGCGAATGGCCGTGGCAGGCACGCCGCGAACCAACGCGCGCATCGCTGAGGAACTGCCCAAACTCCCGTTGGCGTATCAGCCGGGCACTCGCTGGGGCTACAGCATGAGCATTGATCTGCTGGGCGGGCTCGTCGAGATCATTTCGGGCCAGACCCTGGACGTCTTCTGCGAGGAACGCATTTTCAAGCCGCTGGGGATGCTGGACACGGGCTTCTTCCTGCCGCCGGAAAAGGCGGAGCGCCGGGCGATCGTATATGGCGAGACGACCGCCGTGCGCGGCCGGCGGCGCATGGACGAGATCGCGCCCAAGGCGGCCCGGCCGGACTATATCAACGGCGGAGGCGGGCTGGTCTCCACGGTTGAGGATTACAGTCGTTTTGCGCAGATGCTGTCTGACGGGGGCAAGATCGACACTGTCCGACTCCTGGCCCCATCAACAGTGGCGCTGTTCAGCCTCAACCACCTTGCGCCGGGGGTGAAAGTGATCGGTATGGACCCGCGTGAACCGCGCCACGCAGGATATGGCTACAGCCTCGGCACCCGGGTGCTGGTCGATGTCGCTCAGTCCGGCGGCGCGGGCAACGTCGGCGAATTCGGCTGGGATGGCGCGTTCAACACTCAGTTCTGGATTGATCCGCGAGAGCAACTCTATGGCCTGATCCTCATGCAACACAATCCCTATGGCGAATACCCAATTCACCGCGAATTCAAGCAAACGGTCTATCAGGCTTTGGTGGGCTAAGAACTCCCAACAAAACCCATTACGGGAGACGATATCCCCCGGCGAAATCGGGGGATATCGTCTCCGGAGCAGGTTCTGTCAGGGACGCAAAGTCGGGTGTCACACGTTCTTGCGTTGTTCAGTGCCCTGGGCTGGCCGGGCTGCCCGCATGACTTCGGTGCGCCCCCGCGAGATTCAGGGCGCGAACCCAGGCCCCTTGAGCGCTCGGAGATCTTGTTCTATAGCCGGACGTGCTTTGGCAGATAGGCGCTCCGAGCGCTGCAGTCTGGCCAACGGATCGGCGTTCGCCCCAACCAAGACATGCCCGCACCCCAAGGCGCGTCATTTTGTGCCTCCGGCCTGCGTAGTTACCGCGCGCGTGATATCCTCGCCCGGGCATTCAACCATAGGCTCAAACAGGAGAAAAGCATGATTTACCAACTTCGCGTGTACTGGTCACCGCCCGGCAAGGCTGCGGCAATGCACGCCCGCTTTCGCAATGTGACGCTGCCGTTGTTCGCCCGGCATAACATGAAAATCATCGGGTTCTGGACGCCCGAGCCGCGGACCGAGGAGAGCGGCGATCTGGTTTACATCCTGGCCTTCCCCGATGCAGCCGCCGTGGATGCAGCCTGGACGGCCTTTCGGGCTGATCCCGAGTGGCAGGCCGGCAAGGCCGCGAGTGAGGTCGATGGCCCGATCGTATCGCGCCTGACCAACACGCTGATGGATCCGACCGATTATTCGCCGATGAAGTAGAGACGGCCCGGCCGGGCCGTCTCTGCGGGGCATACAATCGGGGCATGTCCTCGCAAACCTATTTCTCCGAAAACCGCGATCGATTTATCGCCGAACATCTCGACTTTGACCGCATCCCCAGCATCTCTGCCCTCCCGCAGCACAAGGCCGATGTGCGCGTCGCGGCGGAGTGGACGGTGGCGCGCATGCAGCGGGCCGGCCTGGCCCACGCCGCCATCCTGGAAACCGCCGGCCACCCGGCCACCTATGCCGACTGGCTCGGCGCGCCCGGCAAACCGACGTTGCTCTTCTACGGCCACTTCGACGTGCAGCCGGTCGATCCTCTGTCGCTCTGGACGACCCCGCCTTTCGAGCCCGAGATCCGCGACGGGCGCATCTACGCCCGCGGCGCTTCGGACGATAAATCCGGCGTGCTCTCGCTTATCCAGGCCATCGAGGGCGTGCTGCAGGGCGAGGGCGAACTGCCCATCAACATCAAACTGCTCTTTGAAGGCGAAGAGGAGATCGGGAGCGCCAACCTGCGAGCCGTGCTCGCCGAGCGCAAGAACCAGCTCGCCTGCGATCACATCATCAGCGTCGATGGCGGCCAATGGTCCGAGACCGACGGCGGCATCCTGGTCAGCCTGAAGGGGATGTGCGGCGGCCAGATCGACGTCTTCGGAGCCGCGACCGATCTGCACTCCGGCATTTTTGGCGGGGCCGCGGCGAACCCTCTGGCTGCCCTCACCCACATCCTGGCCGCGATGCGCGATCCGGACGGCAAGGTGCTGGTCGACGGTTTCTACGACGATGTGACTCCGCTCACGGCCGCGGAGCGGGAGGCCATGGCCGTGGTGCCCTTTGATGGCGAGGCGCTCCGCGCGCGCCTGAATGTGCCTGAGCTCGCGGGAGAGCGCGACTACACCCCGATCGAGCGGATGTGGGCCCGCCCAACGCTCGACATCAACGGCATGTGGGGCGGCTTCCAGGGCGCCGGCGGCAAGACCGTCCTTCCGGCCGAGGCCCATGCCAAGATCACCTGCCGCCTGGTCGCCAACCAGGACCCGCTCAAAATCCTGGAGTGCCTGGCCGCCTACATTCGCAAGGTCACTCCGCCCGGCGTGCGGGTGGAGTTCCACCCCTCGGCCGGGACGGCATTCCCGTATTCGATGCCGCTCGATCATCCGGTCAACAACGCGATCAAGCGGGTGCTCACCGAGGTGTACGGCAAGCCGCCCTACTACATCCGGATGGGCGGCAGCGTGCCGGTCACCGGCATGTTCGAGCGCGAGTTGGGGGCCAAGGTCGCCACGCTCTCGTTTGCCCTGGAGGATGAGCAGATGCACGCGCCTAACGAGTTCTGGCGGATTGCCAGCCTGGACAAGGCGCTCAAGGCCTACGCCCTTTTCTTCAACGAGACGTTCTAAATAGCGCCGGAAGCGACACCCCTTACCAGCGTCCGCCGGGGCGGGGGTATCGCTTCGGGCAACTGCCACCGCGAGGAACCATGCGCCCTGTCACACTCTTCACCGGCCAATGGGCCGATCTTCCGCTTGAAGTCCTGGCTCCCAAGGCGAAAGCCTTCGGCTACGGCGGTCTCGAGCTGGCCTGCTGGGGTGATCACCTCGACGTCGACAAGGCCGCCTCGAGTGACGCCTACGTGCGCGGTCGCCACGACCTGCTGGCCAAATACGGGCTCAAGCTGTATGCGATCAGCAATCATCTGGTCGGCCAGGCGGTGTGCGATGAGATCGACGAGCGCCACAAGGGCATCCTGCCTAAGCGGGTGTGGGGCCGCGGGCCCAAGGGCGTCCAGGAGCGGGCAGCCGAAGAGATGAAGACCACGGCCCGTGCCGCGAAAGCGCTGGGGGTCAAGGTCGTCAATGGCTTCACCGGCTCGCGCATTTGGAAGTATCTGTACAGCTTTCCGTCGGTCACGGCGGCGATGATCGACGCAGGCTACCGCGACTTCGCCGATCGCTGGAATCCCATCCTGGATGTCTTTGACCAGGCGGGGGTGCGCTTTGCGCTCGAAGTCCATCCGACCGAGATCGCGTTCGACATCGTGTCATCGCAGCGCGCGATCGACGCGCTGGGCGGGCGCAAAACATTTGGCTTCAA
>JBDSIP010000531.1:0-2818 GCA_039917915.1 Thermoflexales bacterium | reverse complement strand
ACCTCGAGCGCCTGCAGCGTAACGAGGTTGCGCTGGGTAAACCCGTAGCCCAGATTCTCGGCGCTGAATACATCGACCCGGCCATCCGGAGGAATCGAAAGGTGTGTCGTATCAGTGATGCCCACGCCCTGATTCGGCAATGCTGCCAGGGCTCGATTCAAGTTCACCAGCGGCACATCCATGTTGGTGGCCACTTTCACCACGATTTCATTCAGCAGGGCCGAGCGCTCTGGATTCTCCGGCCGGGTCGGAAAGGTATGGAGCATGGGCACGATCTTGCGTTCGAGTGTCTGGGTGACGATCAGGCGCAAATAGGCTTCGTATGCCTCGGGCTCGGTGGCAGCTACGTCGTTGGTCCCGAACATGATTAGAGCGATGCTCGGTCGCGTGACGCGATACTCGCAGGCAAGCGGAGTCTCGCCGCTCTGACACCACTGCGGATCCGACCAGGTCGAATCCAGCGGTCCGGCCGAGTTGAATCCGCCCGCGGCAGACAGACTGGGACTGGCGAAGGAATCGAGCATCCAGGGCTTTCCCTGGCGGGTGGGCATGCCGATGAACTTGTCGATGACAGGCTTTAATGGAGTGTATTGGCGGAGCTCGTACTCGCCTTTGGCAAGGGGAACCAAAAACTCGGCGTTGTCCGTCATGCAGTCGCCGAGCTTGGAGAAAACGCGCGGGTTGTTGCCTGCTTTTTGACCATCGACATACAGCGCCCGCATCTGCGGTGAAATGACTGGCAGGATGGGCACTTCGGACATGTTCACGGCCGTTTGGCGCGCAGCAGGGGCCCGCGTAACCGGGGCGCCACCGCAGGCCACCAAGATCAAAACGATGAGAAAACCGATGGATCGAGACATTGCTGGGCGAGTATACGGTGTACAATCTTTCTCTCCGGGCTTGTAGCTCAATGGCAGAGCAGCGCCCTCATAAGGCGTGGGTTGCAGGTTCGAATCCTGCCGGGCCCATCCATCAGCGGTGCGGGCCGCTGTAACGTGGTCCGTTGCGAACATGGCGATAGCATTCCTGGCGTTTTGTGTGGTGGGGGTGGGATTCTGGCAGGCGGTGGCCGTCATCGCGAACTGGCCCGGGCTTTCATTTGCAGGCACGCGGCGGGCGCTCGGGGGTTTCTTGTCCGCCATTCTGCTGGCCGGGGGTGCGGCCCTGATCATCATTGCTGATGACGGGCCAGTCACATGGGTGTTCCTGCTTCCCGGCGCCTTCATTGGCTTCTTCTTTGCGGCCGTTGTTGGCGCAGTCGTTGGCGCCCGGGCAAATCCACTGGATGCCTTGGTCACTCCGAAGCCATCCGAGCCACGGCAAATCGAAACTGTTTCCATCCCGGTCTCACTCCCGCATCACCATCCGTCCCTCGCCGACACGGTGATCGCCCCAACCTCGCTCGTGATGCAGCGGGACGGCGTGCCGCCGGTTGCCCCGGCGTCTCCTGAGCCATCCATGCCGGGAACCCTGTTCTTGCCAACGGGGACCTGTGATCGCGCACTTCTGCTGTTGTGCGGGGCAGGAGACAACCGGCTTGCCTTCAAGTGGCCGCTCGTGCGCGAGCTCAATGCGCGTGGGATCGCGGTCTTCAGCATCGACCCGCCCGGCCATGGTGATTTCATGACTGTCCCGACGACGGTCGAGAACACGCAGTGCGCTGCCATGGCAGCGTTGGATTGGTTGGATCGTCGATTTCCAACCGGCCGCCTGGGTGCGATCGGGATATCGTTTGGCGGGAACCAGGCCGTTTGGTTGGCCGCTCATGACGCGCGGGTGGTCGCCCTTGCGCTGGTGTCGACGCCGGCGTCGCTCAGGCCAGTCCGGCGCCGCACGGTTCTTCGCGAAGGGGCGGCGATGCTGCTACCCGCCAATCTTCGCGTATTCCGGTGGGGATCGGCCGGCGATTTTTATCGCGGCTGGCGGTCGATGAAGGGCTATGCAGCCGGACCAGAAACTCTCTACGCGATGATTGAGAGGTTTGGCACCGTCCGCGACATGTCGGCGCTCGGCGAGCGTCCCGTGCTGCTCGTGCATGGGCGCGCTGACGTCGCCGTGCCGTTTGGCAATGCGCGAGCACTGTTCGCTGCTGCTCGTCACGCTGAGATTCTCCCAGTCACGCACGGTACACACCTGACCGTGATTCTGCGGCCCGAAATTGTGACAAAGATCGCGGACTGGCTCGAGAAAAGCCTGGAACGGGAAATGCGCGCGCAACCTTGATCTCAAGCAGCCGTATAACAGAGCGGGTGTACGATCGCCCAGTTAATTGGAGGCAAAAAACATGTCAGATCAGCACAACCAGCAAACCTCGAGCCTTGTTGCCGAGTTGAACCGCCTGGGTGAGAACCTGGGCAAAGTCGTCCGCTCCGCCTGGGAGTCAGAAGAGCGCAAGAGCATCGAGAAGGAACTCTCCGCGGGTTTGGAGCAGTTCGTGAAGCGCCTGAACGAGGCGGTCGAGTCGGCTCAAACCGACCCCTCGTTAAACAAGGCCAAGTCAAAGGCCAAGGAAGCGTGGGAGACCGCCCGCGGTCCTCAGATAGTGTCTGAAGTCAAGACCGGTGTGGTCGACACGCTCAAGAAAATCAACGAAGATCTGGCGCGCCGGGCCGAGCCGGCCCACGCTCACGAAGTCAAGGACGAGCCAGTTGCTGACGCCGTCCCCGCCGACGAAGACGCGCCAATGGCGTAGTCCCCGCACAACAACAGGAACAGCCGCTTCGGCGCATTTGCCAAAGCGGCTGTTTACGTTGACGCTGCGCGCACGACGTCGTAAATGACCTGGGTGCCGAACATGAGGTTGGCCACGCTGATCCGC
>JBDSIP010000530.1:0-6556 GCA_039917915.1 Thermoflexales bacterium | reverse complement strand
GTGCCCGACCCGACCCAGGTGGGCATCGTCGAGATCGACGACCAGAATCGGGTGACCCGCTTCAAGGAGAAGCCCACCCCGGACGAGGTGTTTGGCAATCTGTCAAACACCGGCATTCTTGTCGTCGAGCCGCATGTCCTCGATCGAATCCCGCCGGACGTCGTCGATGACTTTGGGAGGGACCTCCTGCCCCGTCTGATCGAGGAAGGTGTGCCTGTCTACGGGTGGTGCCTGCCCGCCGACACCTACCTGATCGACATGGGCACCCCCGAGAAATACGCCCTGGCCGAGGCGACTTTTGGCCAGCCGCATCTCAAGCCTGACCAGGCCGGCTCGCCCACCCTCGGGGCCACCGGAAAGCGCGCCTGACGGAATTCTGCCGGATAGCTAATACTACAGCCGCACAACCGTGCGGCGATCTCACGAGAGAATTCCGCAAGCGCTCAGAGCGCCTACCGGCCGAATACGACGATATTTGTCGACACGATTCATTGGCGCCGCACAACGTAGGCAGCGCGGCTTGCTGAGGTCGTCATTCCCGCGAACGCGGGAATCCAGTGCAAGAGCCGTATGCAACAATCGTAGCCCGGCCGGCCATCGCCGCGTGAAATTACCTTGAAATCGGGCACAAACCCTGGTAGGGCCAACTGTCCAACCCGAGACTTTGTCACTGGATTCCCGCGTTCGCGGGAATGACGAGCTAAGCACATAGCGCTGCCGACGCTCAAAAACGTGAGTGAATGCACTTCCCAGACGTCGTCGCATAGGGCGGAAACACAGCCTGGACGATGTAAATGTCATTTGTTGACGCGCCCTAAGGCGCCAGATACTCACGACGATCCGACACCGCGACAGAAGCTGTCAAGCCCAATCAAATATCGAGCGATCGGAGGCTGCTTAACAGAAGAACGAAGAACGGAAGCTACGGAAGATCGAGAATTAACGGCTCTTCGGTCCGCCTTCTTTCTTCGTTCATCTGTAATAAGCGCGCGACAGGTCCGCGCTTTGGCAAAAACATACTCGGGATATCTGACGAAACAGCGTCCAGAACTTCTGACGACCCACTTAGCGGAATTGCGCAGCGATGATATTCGCGATAACGTAGTCCTGCTGCGCGACGCTCAAATGCGGCCCGATGGGGAGGCTCACAACTTCGGAAGCGAGTGATTCGGTGATCGGAAATGAACCCTGTCGCCAGCCCGACCGTGCATATGCGCCCGACAGGTGCGGGGGGACGGGATAATGGATCAAGGTGCCGATACCCGCTGCGCTGAGCCGCTTCTGAAACTCGTCCCGTCCCCTGCTCCGTATAACGAATAAATGCCACACTGGCGCCGCCCAGTCGGGAACAACCGGCAGGGTGATTTCCGCGCACTGCGCCAGACCAGCGAGATAACGGCCTGCCTGCGCCTTCCTGCGTTCGTTCCACGCGTCGAGATGAGCGAGCTTGACTCGCAGAAATGCCGCTTGAAGCGGGTCCAATCGCGAATTGCGCCCCGGGATCTCGTTTTGGTATTTGACACGCGACCCGTAGTTGCGGAGCATTCGCACGTGATCGGCAAGCGCCGGATCACTGGTCGTTACCGCCCCGGCGTCGCCAAATGCGCCCAAATTCTTGGTTGGGTAGAAGCTCCAGGCTGCGGCGTGGCCGAGATTTCCAGCTTTCCGGTCGCCACATCGCGCGCCGTGAGCCTGGGCGGCGTCCTCGATCAGGATCAATCCGCGCGAATCCGCAAGGGCGCGAAGCGCCCGCATGTCGGCCGGCTGGCCATACAGGTGAACGGCGACGATTGCCCGGGTCCTCGGCGTGATCGCCTCCGCGACCCGCAGCACATCGAGGTTGAAAGTCGCCGGATCCGGTTCCACGGGCACGGGCCGCGCGCCGACGTGGGTGATCGACAGCCATGTTGCGATGAAGGTGTTCGCGGGAACGATGACCTCGTCACCGGCTCCAACGCCGCAAGCTTCCAGGATCAGGCTGAGCGCATCGAGTCCGTTGGCGACGCCCACGCACGCTGCGGCGCCGCAATACGCCGCGAATTCCCGCTCAAACGCATCGACTTCGGCGCCGAGAGTGTACCAGCCCGAATCCATCACTCGTCTGTATGCCTCGTCAAGTTCGGTTTGAAGCTCGGCATAAGCCGGTTTCAGTTCGAAGAAGGGCACATTCACTGCCTGCCTCCGCTCAGCGCGATGTAGGCGCTGTAGTCGCGCACATAGTCATCTTCGGAGAACTCGGTTGATGCCAGCACCAGGCATATGGCGTCGGGCGTGAACGCGTCGACTGTGCGCCAGACCATCGCCGGCACATAGACGCCCGAGTTGGGATCATCCAGCAAGAAGGTTCGACTCTGCCGGCCATCTGTGACCGTGGTTTGGAAGCTGCCTTGAACGGCAATGATAAATTGTTCGCATGTCTTCAGCGCATGTTGGGCCCGGCTGGCTTCGGCGGGAACTTTGCGCATGTAGAAAACGCGCTTGATGGGAAAGGGCAGTCCGGAACCGTGCTCGAGGGCAATCAGCTCGCCGCGCGCGTCGACGAACCTGGGAAGCGCAATCCGCCTGCAGGTTTGCATCGGTGAAGAATCTGGGCTGGAGGATTGGGCCGTGTCCGGAGCTTCAGTTACAGGCATGACTTGCCTTTGCTCATGACTGCTCATGCGCGCGGGGATGAGCGTCACCCGGCATTGACCGCATCGAGTCGATCAATTCGGCCTGGGCTCGAATTGTTGGCGCATCGAAGAGGTCGAGCAGCTCTATGTCGATCATGAACTCTGCGCTGACCCGCGAGACAAGCAACATGGCCGTCATGGAATCTCCTCCAAGGTCGCGGAAGCGCTGGGTGACACCCGGTTCGGCGACCTGAAGCAGCTCGCTCCAGATGGTCTGCAAGGCGCGTTCGGTCTCAGTCGCCGCCGGCATGATGACGTCATCGGGGGACTCCTCCGTCTGGGCCTCGGGAAGCGCCAGCTTCTGGGCCAGGCCGATCCGTTGCGGCTTCCCCGTCGGTCCTTTCGGCAACGCGTCGAGGATCACGATCCGCCGCGGGACTTTGAAATGGGCCAGCCTCCCGGCCACGAATCGGCGCAGTTCCTGTTCGGTGGCGCCGTCGCCATCGCGAAGCACCACCGCCGCAGCCACCTCTTCGCCCAGCCGCGTGTCCGGCATGCCAAACGCAAGGGCTTGTTCAACCGCAGGGTGGCGCAAGAGCGCCTCATCGATCTCCCGGGGCGAGATCTTTTCGCCGCCTCGATTGATCAGTTCCTTCAACCGGCCCGTCAGAAATAGATAGCCATCCTGGTCGATGTAGCCCTGATCACCTGTGCGAAACCAGCCGTCGGTGAATGACCTCGCGTTGGCTTCGGGATTGCCAAGATAGCCATCCGTGACGCTGGCGCCCCGGATCACAACCTCCCCGGTATTCCCGGCCGCAAGAAAGCTCGAATCCGACTCGGAAACAACGGCCACCTGGGGACCGGCAGGCAGGCCCACCGAACCGGGCTTACGGATGCCGGGCGGGATAGGATTGCTGGCGATCTGATGGCTGGCCTCGGTCATCCCGTAAGCCTCGATTACCGGCGCGCCCAGGACGCGCTCGAGCTCTTCCATCACCGGCGGCGGGAGGGGAGACGAGGAGGAGCGAATGAACCGAAGCGGCGCGCGCTTCAGGATCGCGCTGGATTCCCGGGCATGGGCCAGAATGGCCTGGTGCATGGTCGGCACTGCTGTATACCAGGTTGGGCGCGCCTGGGCCAGCCATGCGCCAAAGTCGCGGACGAGGAAGCCCGGCGCACAAAACACGCTGGCTCCGGCGCTCAACGATGATAGGACGGCCCCGATCAAGCCGTGAATGTGAAAGAGCGGCATCACGTTAAGGCACCGATCGGAAGTCGACAGGCCAAGGGTTGCCGCGATGTGAGCGGCGGACGCGCATAGATTACGCTGCGAGAGCGGCACCATCTTGGGCCGCGCCGTCGTTCCAGAGGTGTGGAGGATAAGGGCGACATCGTCGGGCTCGGGAGGATCCCTGTCGTCCGCGGCATGGCCGGCCGGGGCGTCCAACGCAATTTCGCCATCCCGACTGCTCGCGTTTGCGATTACGTCGACGATTCTGATGCCGCGACGCTCGGCCACCGTCCGCGCCGGGGTGGCTTGCCCGGCAGAAACCAGTATGGCGCGCGGGTCAAGATCCTCGAGGAAGAAGTCAAACTCCGCCTCTCGATAGAGCGGGTTGAGCGGCGCGCAGGCTGCGCTGGCCGCGACTCCCAGAAACGCGACCGCCATCTCCGGGCCATTTGGCAAGACGAGCGCGACCCGGTCTTTGGGTCCAATGGCCAACGCGCGGAGCTGACGCCGGATTCGCAAGGCCTGAAGATGCAAGTCCTGATAGTTCAGCGCGGCGCGCTGCCACGAGAGGATTGCCGGAAGTATCCCGATGCGGCCGGCCCGGTCCGCAAGGAGTTCCAGAATTGTCTGTGGCATTGCCACGCCCGGCGCGACGGACGCCACAGGTTCAGAGTCCATCGATGTCCTTCTCGATGACGACGGCCGGAACGCCCATCACCTTTGTGCGGGCCTGCACGTCTTTCATCACCAGCGCGCCCGCCCCCACCACCGCGCACTCACCGATCGTGCGCTTCTCCAGGATATTTGCCCCCAGGCCAATCCAGACGCGGCGGCCGGTCTCAACATAGCCCGCCAGGTTGGCGCCGGGTGAGATGGTGCTGTATTCGCCGATCTTGTTGTGATGGCCGATGAGCGCGCCGCGGTTGACAAAGACATGCCGGCCGATCTGGGTATGCGTGGCGATCTGGACGCCGCTGCTCACGATGCTTCCTTCGCCTACCGATGCGGCCCGCGAGACTCGCGCAGAGGGGTGAATGATGGTGGCAAATCGGAAACCCATCCCGCCGATCCTCTCGATCAGCGCGTATCGACGGGTGGTCACAATCGCGCAGGCGACGAGATGGCTGTCCGCATACTGGCCGATATCATCCACCCAGTGGATGGGCAAGCCCAGCAGGCTGTCGCCAGGTTGGAAGGGCGGCACGCTGACGACAAAGCCTGTCACTTCGAACTGGGGCAGGTCCGCGGCCAGATCGGCGACATCCATCGCGCAGGCGCCGGCGCCCAGGAGCAGGAGCGGCATAGGTCGGGCCTTCCCGTTAGACAAGGTTTGCCTCGCTGCGCACCCTTTTGGATTCGGCCAGAATGGCCCCGATCATGCGCCCGACGGTCAGCTCGCGGGTCACAAAGGTGTGGGCTGCGTGGGCCAGCGCGGCGCGCCGCGGTTCGTCCCCCAGCAAATCGGTGACCGTGTCGGCGAGCTGTTCCAGCGCGGCGACGACGATGTGGCGGCCAG
The DNA here is from genome assembly GCA_039917915.1 of Thermoflexales bacterium. Lineage (GTDB taxonomy): Bacteria > Chloroflexota > Anaerolineae > J036 > Brachytrichaceae > Brachythrix. The sequence goes on along the minus strand of JBDSIP010000530.1, from coordinate 1,194 downwards.
GCACGAAGGGTTCAGCGTCGTTCAAAGGCTCCGAGACGATCAGGGCATTGTTTGCGGCCGCGAGGAGAAAGCGCTGCCCGACGAAGTCCTGCTCCGCGCGCAAGACATTGATGATGATTCGGCAGCGGTTCAGGAACTGGGAGCGTTCATCCCCGTAGAGCGCGGATTGGACATTCACTTTGATCCCCCGGTCTTCGAGCGAAGCGAACAGACCGGGCAGAAGCCGCCTTCGCCTGGGCGAGTCCAGATTGCCGATAAAGGCCACGTCAATGTCGCGCTGGAGGCCGAGATCGGCGCCATACACCGGATGGTATCCAAGCGGAGTGACGATGGGCCGCAACTGGTGGCCGCTCAAGTAGCGGGCGCGTGATGCGGACGTGACCCCCAGGCACGTTAACACGCTTCTTTGGTTGAGCCACTTCAGTTGCCCAAAAATGCGCAAGCGGTGGCCCACGAGAAGCAGGCGCCGGTAGCGGGAAGGAAGCCGGCGCACTCGATCCCCGAAAACTCGATCGGCAAACAAACGGAACTTTGCGGCCGGTTCGACAAGGCGGCCCGGGATTCTCGGATCAGGAACGCCCTCGGTCAGGACCCACAACATGGCCGGGCGCTTCTCTGGCGGCATCGCCAGAATCCACCGGCCAGCCGGAAGCATATCCCCAGTCTGGAGCGAGAACGGACCATATCCAAGAACGGCATCCACGTCGACGAACCACGGCGCGGTTCGCTGACTCATCATAACTTCGCAACCGTTTTGCTCAAGCCCCGCCTTGAACGACTCATCGAAGTCGCCGCCAAAAGACTCGGCTTCGTGAAGGACGAGCACACGGCGCGGCCAGGGCACGGAGTTGGAGGCTCGCGAGAGGTCGGGCTGAGTCATCGTGAGGAGGTTATCTTGGAGCGCATTCTACCCGCCGCCCCGGCATGCCTTCCGCCCAATGACGGCGGATTATCGCGGCCTTTTCACCGTTTTGACACCCGGCGGGACGACGGTCAACTGCGGCGTGCCCGCCGACGCCGCCCGGCCAATCCATGCCGCCACGAATCCAGCGATACGGCTTGTCCAACGGCCAAAGCAAGGCATGGCGCGCGCCGATGCAGTTGTCATCCTGAGTTACGGACCGCTTTCGGGGGAAATGGCAGGCATGACATGGAGCGCGTTAACCCACTCGAAAGCATCCCGAGCGGCGCGCG
>JBDSIP010000529.1:0-2607 GCA_039917915.1 Thermoflexales bacterium | reverse complement strand
TCCGTGATTCAAATCCGGGCGCATCCGTGTCAATCCGGGTTCCAATCGCCCAGGTTATAACATGTGTGGTTACAATGCGGGCATGGTTCTCGAACTCAAACTCCGCAAGGTCGGCAACTCGGTTGGCATCGTCCTGCCCAAGGAAGCCCTTGCTTTCTTGAAGGTGCACGAAGGCGACACGCTCGTGCTCACGGAGGCCGCCGACGGCAGCGTGCGCCTCGGTCCGGCCAACGCCGAATTCGTCCGCCAGATGGAGGCAGCCGACGACGTCATCGCCCGCTATCGCAATACCCTGCGCGAACTGGCGAAATGACCGGGCCGGTCTGGATCCTGCCCGAGACGGTGCTGGCCCTGCATGAGCGTCTCATCGCCGAATTCGGCGGCGAGTCGGGCCTGCGCGATGAAGGACTGCTCAGCGCCGCGCTGGCCCGCCCGCAACATTTGTTCACCTATGCCACCCCATCGGCGCCCGAGCTCGCGGCGAGCTATGCCTTTGGGATCGTCAAAAACCATCCGTTCCTCGATGGAAACAAGCGGGTCGGCTTCACCGTGGCGATCCTGTTTTTTGAACGAAACGGCCATCGCTTTCGGGCGGTCGAAGTCGACGCGGTCATCCAAACCCTGGGGCTGGCCACAGGCGACCTTTCAGAAAGCGCCTACGCCGCCTGGCTTGCGCGCAATATCCAGAATCGCGGAACGCGCGGATGACTTACATTCCACGGGACATCGCCTGCCCAGATCGAGCCCATCCGTGTTTTCCGTGATCCTGTAACCCACATGTGACCTCGCGCGCCTATGCTCATGGGCGTTCGCATCCCCAGACGAGGTAAACATGAACCTATCCCTCTCCGGCCGAGTGGCCGTTGTTACCGGCGGCGGAAACGGCATCGGCCGGGCCACCGCTCTGCTCTTCGCCTCCGCTGGCGCCTCAGTCGCCGTGTGGGACTTCGCCGAGGCCGCCGGCCAGGCCGTCGCCGCCGAGATCGGCCCCAACGCCGCTTTCTTCAGGGTCAACGTCGCCGCGCCGGCCGATGTCGCGGCCGCAACCGCCGCCACGCTCGAGCGCTTTGGCCGGATCGACATCCTGGTCAACAACGCCGGTATCACCCGCGACGCCCAGCTCATCAAGGTTAAGGACGGCGAAATCACCGGCCGGATGAGCGAGGCAGACTTCGATGCCGTCATCGGCGTCAACGTCAAGGGCGTCTTCAACTGCGCCCAGGCCGTCGCCCCGATCATGATCCGCCAGGGCTATGGGCGCATCCTCAACGCTTCGTCGGTGGTTGGCTTGTATGGCAACTTCGGGCAGACCAACTACGCCGCCAGCAAGGCCGGCGTGATCGGAATGACCAAAGTCTGGGCCCGCGAGCTTGGCCGCAAGGGCATTACCGTCAACGCGGTCGCGCCCGGCTTCATCATCACCGACATGACCAGGGGCATGCCCGAGAAGGTCCTGGCCGGGATGATCGAGCACACCCCGGTCGGGCGGGCCGGCACGCCCGAGGATGTCGCCAACGCCTATCTCTACCTGGCCTCCGAGGCCGCCTCGTTTATCAACGGGACCGTGCTCAGCGTGGACGGCGGGCTGGTCTCCGGGACCTGACCCGGGCGGAGGAAACGCATGACAACCCGCGCGCCCTGGGCGACGGACTGGCTGGCTCGCCGCGAGGCGCTCTCCCCCCACAAGATCGCCCTGATTGACACGCTGCATGGCGATCGCGCCATCACTTATCGCGAGTGGAACCGGGCGGCCAATCGGACCGCCCACCTGCTTCGCGCGTTGGGCGTGGGCAAGGGCGATCAGGTGGCCGTGCTGGCCACCAACTGCGTTGCGTATCTCGATCTGTGGTTCGCCTGCGGCAAGATCGGGGCGATCCTGCAGACCCTCAACTGGCGCCTCGCCCCGGCCGAGCTGGCCGGCCTGGTCGCCGACGCCGACCCGCGCGTCTTCATCGCCGCGACGGCGTTTGCCGATGCCGCCGGACAGATCCTCGCCCGAGCCAACTCTCCGGCCCGGCTGATCACGCTCGGGCCCGAGTTCGACGGCCTGCGCGACGCCCAACCCGACACACCCTTGCCCGACCCGGGTCTGTGCGACGACGACCCATGGGTGATCTGCTACACCGGCGGCACGACCGGGCTGCCCAAGGGTGCCCTGCTCACCCACGGCAGCATCACCGCTAACTCGGTCAACACCGTCATGAGCTGGGGCCTCGACGCGAACGACATCGCCATCCTCAACGCCCCGCTCTTTCATACCGGCGGGCTGAACGTCTTCACCGCCCCGCTCGTCCATTGCGGCGGGACCAGCATCGTGTGCGCCGGCTTCGACGCCGAACAGGTCTTCGATCTCGTCGAGCGGGCCGGGGTCAGCCTCTTCTTTGGCGTGCCGACCATGTTCATCGCCCTGCAGCAGCACCCGCGCTGGAGCACGGCCGATTTCTCACGGCTTAAGATCGTCATCAGCGGCGGGGCCGCCTGCCCGCTTCCCGTCTTCGAGCGCTTCTGGGCCCGCGGGGTCGACTTCAAGTCCGGCTACGGGCTGACCGAGGCCGGGCCGAACACCTTCTGGCTGCCGCGCGAGCTCGTGCGAGCCAAGCCCGGCGC
>JBDSIP010000528.1:0-3506 GCA_039917915.1 Thermoflexales bacterium | reverse complement strand
CCGGCGCGGTGGGCGTCTCGATATCGTCGACGAATTCGGCGATCTGGCGCTTGGCTCGGCGCTTGACCTGCTTCTCGACCTTGGTCACCGGCTCGGAACTGCGCCGCTCGAGCCGCTTCTGGAACCGGTCGACCTGGCCTTCGGTGTCGATGATGCGCTGCTCACCCGTGTAAAACGGATGCGTCCCCGACCACACGTCGAGGTGCAACTCGGGCTTGGTCGAGCCCACCGTGCCGACGAGCTGGCCTCCGACAAAGACCTTTGCGTCGTGAAAGTACTTGGGATGGATAGTGGGTTTCATGTCGCCGCTTCTCCTAAGCCTGCGCCTGGGCAGGCATCACCGAGACGCGCTTGCGCCCGGTGGGCAGGGTCTCGAATGTCACCACGCCGTCCGACGTGGCGAACAGAGTGTGATCTTTGCCAATGCCGACGTTGGCGCCAGCCTTGACCAGGGTGCCGCGCTGCCGAATGATGATGCCACCCGATCGGATGACCTCGCCACCGTAGACTTTTACGCCGAGCCGCTGCGCGGTGCTGTCCCGGCCGTTGGTGCTGCTGCTACCGCCTTTTTTGTGTGCCATGTCTGGTGTCTCCCTAGGCTGCGAACTTCAAACGGGTATACGTTTGGCGATGGCCCTTCTTGAGGCGATAGCGCTTCTTGGGGTGGTACTTGAAGACGATCAATTTCTCGCCCTTCTCGTCACCCATGATGCTGGCGGCCATTTCGGCGCCTTCCACCAGCGGCCGGCCGATCTTCAGGCCAGCGTCATCCGACCACAAAAGGACGGGAAGCTTGATGTCGCTCCCGGCTGGCTGGTCCAGCTTCTCGACGAGGATCTCGTCGCCTGGCGACACGCGATATTGGCGGCCGCCGACTTGAACTACTGCATACATGTTGTTTTCCTCAGTCTGAAGGCCATTCTCGCCCAGGCAATTGGTCCATTCCCCTCGCCTGGAGCGCGGCATTGGCCGCGGCTTTGACCTTCAAATTAGCCTGCTGATTATACGCGGCCCGGCGCTTGTGTCAAATCGCATCCCGCGTTACCATAAGGGCGTCCGGGTAGTCCCTGGAACTATGGGTTCTGCCAGGTGTTCTTGGAAGTCGTCCCAAAAACAACTGGCGAGATCACCATCCCCGCGCGAAGCGCGGGGATGGTGATCTCGCCGAGAGTTATTAAGATGGCTTCTAGCATTTCGATCTCAGGAGGCCAATCATGGGTAACCGGCGCGCCCTGTGCGTGGGCATCAACAAATTCAAGAATCTGCCGACCGCGACGCTGCAAGGCTGCGTCAACGACGCCAACGACATGGCCCTGTGGCTCAAGGACAAGTTGAGTTTTGCCGAGGGCGACATCAGCATCCTGACCGACGCCAAGGCCACCAAAGCGGCCGTCATGGCCGGGCTGCGGGCCATGGTCGACGAGGCAAAAGCAGGCCGGGCGACCTATCTCGTGTTCAGCTTCTCGTCGCACGGCACCCAGATCCCCGATCTGAACGGGGATGAATCCGATAAGTGGGACGAGGCATTTTGCCCGTACGACACCGCGGCCAAAGGCCGACAATGGGATCCCAACACCATCATCGTCGACGATGAGCTGCACGATCTGTTTCTGGAATTGCCGCCCACGACCGTGCTCGAGGTTTATCTCGACACCTGCCATAGCGGCACCGGGCTCAAGGCCGACGATCCCGCCATGATGCTGTCGCCCTTCCATCCGAAGCCGCGCTGGCTGCCGCCGCCGTCGTACCAGGCCTTCGAGGCCCCGCGCACGTTGCACGCGCTTGCCACTAAACGCCGCGGCGTCGATGGGCTGGCCTCGCGCCACCACATCCTGTGGACGGGCTGCCGGGCTGACCAGACCAGCGCCGACGCGCACTTCGACGGACGCTACAGCGGCGCCTTCACCTACTACTTTCTCAAGGCAGTGCGCGAGAGCGACAACAAACTCAGCCGGGCCAAAGTCCGCGACCTGCTGCGGGCAAACCTCAAGAAGTCCGGCTTCAAGCAGACGCCGCAGCTCGAGGTCGACGCCACCAACCGCAATCGGGAGATTTCGCCTTGACCCTTGATGCCGAGCCCGCCCAGGTCATCCTGAAGAGCGGGCGCGACAAGTCGGTCCGCCTGCGCCATCCGCGCCTGTTCGCCGGCGCGATCAAGGACGTGCAGGGCCGGCCCAAGGACGGCATGGCTGTCGACGTCATCGACAACCATGGCGAATGGGTGGCCCGCGGCATCATCAACCAGCAGGCCCAGATCGCGGTGCGGCTGATGACGTGGGACGAGACCGAGGCCATTGACGACGGGCTGTGGGCAGCTCGGATTCGGGCTGCGATCGCGCGCCGGGCGGTCGATCCCGGTCTGCGCGAGACCAACGCGCGCCGGCTGATCTTCGGCGAGAGCGATGGGCTGCCCGGGTTGATCGCCGACGACTATGCCGGCCACATCGTGCTGCACCTGTCGACCCTGGCGGCCGGCAATGCCCACGACGTCATCGTCGATACCCTCGATGCTGCGCTCAAGCCGGTCTGCATCATCGAGCGCGACGACGACGAGCGCATGCGCCACGAGCGGCCCGGCTCCAAGCCGATGGGGCTGGCTTTCGCGGTCGCGCGCGGGACGGCTCCCGACACGCCGGTCGCGTTTCGCGAGGGCGGCCTGACATTTCAGGTCGACCTGCGGAGCGGGCAGAAGACCGGTTTCTATCTCGACCAGCGCGACAACCGGGCCCGGGTTGCCCGCTACTGCGCCGGGGCCGCCGTCCTTAACGCTTTCTCCTTCACTGGCGCATTCGCCGCGCATGCCCTGGCCGCCGGCGCCGCGCACGTCACCAACCTGGATTCGTCGGCCGACGCGCTGCAGCTCGCTGAGCGCGCCCTGGCCGCCAGCGGGTTCGCCGGCCGCTCGACCCAGGTTCAAGCCGACGCCTTCGAGCAGATGCGGGCCTGGCGAACCGCCGGCGAGCGCTTCGATGTCGTCATCCTCGATCCACCCAAGTTCGCCCACAACACCGGCCAGATTGACCGGGCTGCCCGGGCCTACAAAGACCTGAATCGGATCGGAATGGCCCTGCTCAAGCCGGGCGGGGTGCTGGTCTCGTTCTCGTGCTCCGGGGTCATCGACGCCGGACTGTTCCAGAAGATCCTGTTCAGCGCTTCGCTGGAGGCCGGCCGCGAGGCCCAGGTAGTTGAGCGCCTCACCCAGGCCGGTGACCATCCGGTGCTGCTGACCTTCCCCGAGTCGGAGTATCTCAAAGGTCTGATCTGCCGGGTGGCGTAGGCCGCCGCGCGCCGTCGCAAGGATGAAATCACCCGCGCTGCTTGCCTCGTTCAAATATGCCTGGGAGGGCATCGCCCACGCCTTTCGCACCCAGCGCAATTTTCGTATTCACGCGGCCATTTCGGCCGCCGTGGGCGCGGCTGGGCTGCTGCTGCGGGTGGGAGGGACGGAATGGGCGGTGCTCATCCTGACCATCGGGCTGGTCTTCCTGGCCGAGCTGTTTAACACC
>JBDSIP010000527.1:0-9627 GCA_039917915.1 Thermoflexales bacterium | reverse complement strand
ATCCCCCGCCCCGGCGTACGCCGGGGCGGGGGATGTCGCTCCAGAACACTGCCTGAGCAATAGGCCCATGTTGACCCGAAAAACACAGTTCGCGGAGGGTTTCCGCGCGCAGATTCCCAACGCTCCTGGCGTCTTCCCTTTCGGGATGATCGCCGGGGCGTTGACCGCATCGGTCATGAACAGCGCATTGATCTCGGTGCTGATGACGAGTGTCGTCTTCGCCGGCCGGGCTCAGATGGTGGCGATGCAACTCGAGACCGACGACGCGCCGCTCCTGGTCATCCTCATGGCCGTGCTGGTCGTTAACTTGCGCCACCTGATGTATGGCGCCGCCCTCGCCGACCACTTCAAGCACCTGTCTTGGAAGTGGAAGATCCTGCTCGGATTGCTGCTGACCGATCTGGGCTATGCGGTCTCCATCAAGCGCCTCGCCGATCAGGCTGAAACGGAGGACGCGCCCACCCGACACTGGTATTTTGTGGGCGCGTCGATGTTGAACTGGATCGTGTGGTCGATCGGCGGCATTCTGGGGGCCTTTATCGGCGGCCAGATCCCGCCCAGCCTGCAGCTCGACTTCATCCCGACCCTGTCGTTTGTCCTGGCCCTGGTCATCAATGTGCGCGATTCAGCGTCGCTGGCCGCTGCGGCGTTAGCCGGCCTGGTTGCGGTCGGGTTTGCCGGATTGCCCTGGTCGATTGGGCTCTTTGTCGGGGCCGTGGCCGGGCTGGCTTCCGGCATGCTGGTGGAATCGCGCAGGCGGCCGGCATGAGGGATATCGCGCTGCTGGTGGGTATGCTGGCCGTGACGTTTTTCACCCGCTTCACGATGATCGCCCTGCTCGGCAAGGTCGACGTGCCGCTGTGGGCCCAACGCGCCTTTCGTCTGGTGCTGCCCGCCGTCATGATGGCGATCGTGCTTCCCCAGGTGATGATCAGAGGAGGCGCGATCGTAACGACGACGCTCAACCCGCGGCTCATCAGCGTGATCATCGCCGGCGTCGTGGCCTGGCGCACCAGGAACATGGTCTATACCCTGCTGGCTGGGATGGCCGTGCTGTGGGCCTGCACGCTGCTTGGAATTGGCTGACGGCAGATGCCTGCCGGAAGCAATATCGCTTCCGGTATAGTCCAACGCATGTCGGCCCGCTGGTCTCGCCTGTCGCCGCGTCCTAAGGACGCCCTGGCGTTGTTGGCCCTCACGGTGGTGTGGGGTTTCTTCTTCTGGCGCCTGCTGACACCCAACGCGGCCGACCAGCTTCAGTTGCGACAAGGGGACCTGACCGAGCAATTTCTGGCGGTGCGCCAGCGCGCCTACGCCCAGATCACCGACGGCCGCTATCCGGTCTACGAGTCCTGTCTCTATAGCGGGTATCCCCTGCAGGCCGACCCTCAAACGCAGTTAGCCTATCCGCCCCAGATGGGCATGTTCGCTTTGGGGCGCGCGCTTGGCTGGCCGACCTATCCCCTGGGAGCGCTCGAATGGGAAATCCTGGCCCACGCCTGGTGGGCGGCGGTCGGAATGTTCGTGATGTTGAGAACGCTGAACCTGCGCCGGCGGGCGAGCCTGTTTGGCGCGCTGGTCTTTGGATTTGGCGGGTTTATGACCGGCTACGTCCTGCTGCAGATTGCGTTGCAGTTCACCGCCGCCTGGGCGCCCTGGATGCTATGGGCGTTGCGGCGCCTCGTGCGCAGCCCGCGTCTCTCGCCCGGATCCGCGGCGCTCGCCTCCGGAACCGCCGCGATGAGCTTTTTGGGCGGAAATGCGCAACTCTTCATGTATGCGGCGTATGTGTCGATTTTCGCGTTCGTCGTCTGGTCGCGCGAGGCGGGTTTGTCCTGGCGCGGGCTGGGGATCCGCGGGGCCGTGATCGGGTTGGTCAGCCTGGGATTGATTGCGCCGGGCCTCATCCCCGCGGCGCTGTTTGCCGCCAACAGCACGCGCGCGGCGGCGGCCTACGACTTTCTGAGCAGCGGCTTTCCACTCAACGACATCGTGTCGCTAGTCTTGCCAAAGGTGACTGCGGTGTGGTGGCCGTTGCATGTGGGCGCGCTTGCGCTGGTCGCGGTGGCCACGGCGTTGCGCTGGCGCTGGCGCGATACGCGGCTGTGGATCATCATCGCGGCCGGCGCGCTGTTGCTGAGTTTTGGCGACCATGCGGTCGGCTTCGAGTTGGCCTATCTCACTGTTCCGGGCTATGGGCAGTTCCGCCAACAGGAGCGCCACGCGTTTGTGATCGCGCTGGCATTGTCGATTGTCGCCGCCCTGGGCGTCGACGCGCTTCTGGCTGATCTGCCGCTCCGCGGGCGGGCCTGGCTGAAGGGCGCTTCTCGGACGATCGCGGTGCTGGCTTTGGTCGCTGGCGCGGTCAGCATCGCCGCGGCCATCCTGGTCCGGCTGGCGCCGGCAAATCCTGCGGCGACGCCGATGCTGGACTCGATCGCGATGCTGACGGTCAGCTTGCTGGCGGCTGCCGCGCTGTGGCGATGGCGCGCGACGGCGGTAGCGGCCCCTGCTCTTTTTGCGGGTGTGTTGTTGTTTGCGCTCGTGGTCGAACTCGGCACGGCAAACCGCAACAATCCCGAGACCGTGCAGAAGCCCGCCCCCGCCCTGGAAGCCATTCCGCTTCTTCAGCCTGCGCTGGCCGCGGGCGCCCCCTACGACGCGCGCCAGGTTCGCATCAACAACCATTACGGTCTGCCGCTTAACGGCGCGTGCGTCAATGGCCTATCAGAGATCGGCGGCGGGTCGCCGATCGTCGACCGCGCGTATGCCGAGTTTCTGAAGCGCGTGCCCGAGGATGTCGTGACCCGTCTCTTGAATGTGCGTTATGCGGTTACCTGGCGCGGCGGGATGACGACCGAGCAGGGGGTCCAGATTCCGGCCCGCGCCCTGGCCACCGGAAAATTCCAGGGCAACGATGCGCGTCTATTCGCGCTGGATTGGGAGCCCCGGAGCGATTTGCGGGTGTGGGTGGCGCCTCGCGTGACGATTGCGCCTGGCCTCGATGCGCTGTATGCGCGCCTTGCGACGCCGGGGTTTGACCCGTTTGGCGAGGCGCTGGTGACCGAACCCATCGCTGGCTTCTCCCCGGCTGCGCTTGCGCGCGGGGCCGCCGCCGTGGAAGGCGCGGCGATCGGTTACTACAAAATCCGCGCGTCGACGGATGCGCCGACGTTGCTTGTTGTCAGCGAGTCGCTGCTGCGGAACTGGAAAGCTGCTGTGAACGGCTCCCCGGCGCCCATCGTGCGCGTCGACGGCGCGCTGATCGGTGTTCCGATTCCATCCGGCGAAAGCACGATCGAGCTTTCGTACAGGCCCGACGACTTCTATATTGGTCTTGCGTTGTGCGCATTTGTCGTCATCGCATTGTGCGTTTGGCGCCTGGCTTTGGCCGGGCGGCGGACGCGGGAGGCAACATGAATCGCGATTTTGTAAGAGCCTATCTGGCAACCCTGGTCCCATTTATCGTGCTTGACGGGCTCTGGCTCGGTCTCGTCGCGCAGACCTTCTATCAATCACAGATCGGCTTCATCATGGCGAAGAACCCGATCTGGGCCGCCGCCATCGTGTTCTATCTGCTGTATGTCGCCGGAATGGTCGTCTTCACCGTGCAGCCCAGCCTGAGCGCAGGCGGGCTCGGCCGGGCCGCTGCGCGCGGAGCGTTTTTTGGGCTGATCGCCTATGCCACCTACGACTTGACCAACCTGGCGACCTTGCAGGGCTGGCCGATCATAGTGACCATCGTCGATTTGATCTGGGGCGCTACCGTCAGCGCGCTGACGACCGTCGCGGCAGTCTGGTTCTTGTCGCGCCGCGGGAAATGAGTCCTCCGGAAGCGCTTGTGCTTCGCGCTATGCGCCAGCCGGCTGCTGCTGGGTAATGCAGTGGATGTTTCCCCCGCCCAGGAGGATCTCGCGTGACGGGATCTGCACGACCCGGCGGCCGGGGAAGAGCGCCTGAATAGCGTCCCGCGCGGGCGCATCGGCCGGATCGCCAAAACCCGGCATCACGATCCCGCCATTTGCGATGTAAAAGTTGATATAGGACGCCGCCATGCGCCGGCCGGGCGCGCGTTCCTCGGCGTAGCCGCCGCCCTCGCGACGCAACCCGGCGTACTCCGCCTCGGAGATCTTCTGAATCCCCGGTGCGGGAATCTTGTGGACTTCGAGTTTCCGTCCGCGCGCATCCGTCGCCGCGCTCAGCCGCTCGTAGGCATTGCGCGAACGCGCGGTTTGCGGATCATTCGGGTCCTCGGTCCAATGCAGGGCCACGACCCCCGGCCGGGCAAAGCAGGCCAGTAGATCGATATGGCCGTTTGTGTCGTCGTCCATGCAGACGCCCTCGCGCAGCCAGATCACGACATCGACCCCCAGATAGGCCCGCAAGTTGGCTTCGATCTGGGCCTGAGTCAAGAGCGGATTGCGATTTGGGTTCAGCAGGCACTCTTCAGTGCTCAGGCAGCTTCCCTCGCCGTCGACATGAATCGATCCCCCCTCGAGGATCATGTCGCTGCGATAGCGGCCGACACCGGCCAGTTCGCAGATCTTGCGTGCGGCCACATCGTCGTTGCGATACGGCTCGTATTTCATCCCCCAGGCGTTGAAGCGCCAGTCGATGCCGCGCACGGCGCCCTTTGGGTTGACGACGAACGTAGGACCTTGATCGCGCAGCCAGCTGTCATCGGTCGTGAGCTCGACGACCCGAATCCGCTCGGGCAGGGCGGCCCGGGCGCGCTCCCACTGGGCCGCGCTGGCGCACATCGTCACCGGCTCGAAGTCGGAGATGGCTGTCGCCACGTCGGCAAAGGCGCGCTGAGCCGGCGCCGCGCCATCGCGCCAGTTGTCGGGCCGCTCGGGCCAGGCCATCCAGCAGCCGGCGTGCGGCTCGAATTCGCCGGGCATGCGAAAGCCGTCCCGGCGGGGCGTGGAGCGGAGGAGCGTGGGCATGGGATGATTATGCTATGAGCAATGAGCCGTGAGCCTTGAGCCGTGGGCCTTGTGCCAAAACTTTCAGAGGTGGTTTGCGGGCGCCAGCGGCCAATAGCTCAAAGCTCACGGCTCACGGCTCAAAGCTCAAAGCTCTCCCATGATCTCCTTCCACAACTTCTCCTACTGGTATCCCGATGCCGCTGAGCCGGCGTTGCGCGACGTCACATTACATGTCCCCGCCGGCGCGTTCGCGCTCGTAGCCGGGCCCAGTGGGAGTGGCAAGAGTACCCTGCTGCGCGCGCTGAACGGTCTCGTCCCGCATTTTTCGGGCGGCCGCGTGCGCGGGCGTCTGCATGTGGCCGGCCACGATCCCGCCGGCGAGGGCACACCGGCCATGGCTCCGCTGGTCGGCTTTGTGTTTCAAGATCCGGAAGCTCAGTTCGTGACCGGCCAGGTGGAAGATGAGATCGCTTTCGCGCTCGAGAACGCAGCCGTGCCACGGGCCGAGATGTTGCGCCGGGTGGACGATATCCTGGCAGCGCTCAATCTGACAGCGCTCCGGCGGCGGGCGATCTCGACCCTGTCCGGCGGTGAGATGCAGCGGGTGGCGATCGCTTCCGCGCTGGTCCTGCGCCCTGGCATTCTGGTCCTGGATGAACCCACCTCGCAGCTCGATCCCGAATCGGCTGATGAGGTTCTGGCCGCGCTGGATGGGCTGCGCAAGTCGCTGGGATTAACCGTTGTACTTGCCGAGCACCGGCTCGAGCGGGTGTTGTCCCGAACGCAGTCGCTCATCCTGGTTGAGGGCGGCCGGGCGCGCATGGGTCCGCCGGCCGATCTGCTGCGCGGCGACAACCCCATCGCGCCGCCGCTCGTCCGGCTGGGCTGGGCGATGGGATGGCCGCGGGTGCCGATGACGGTCGCCGAGGCCCAGGTCCTGGCGCACGCGAGTCCACGGCCAGCCCCTCGACAGGTTCAGGGTCCAGCCCGACTCGAGGTCCAGGACCTGGCGGCCGTCTACGACGATGCAAGCGGGCGGGTCCAGGCTTTGGACGGCGTGTCTCTTCAGGCGCGGGCAGGCGAGATCGTCGCCGTCATGGGGCGAAATGGCTCGGGCAAGAGCAGCCTGCTCAAATGTCTGGTGGGGCTGTTGCCCGCCAACCGGGGCGCGGCGCGGGTCGATGGCCGCACCGTCCTCGGCCGCCGGACCTGGGAGATTTGCCGCGATGTGGCCTATCTTCCGCAAAACCCCAGCCTGATGCTCTTTGCTGACACGGTTGCGCTTGAACTGCGCGAGACGCTCCGCAATCATGGCATCACCGGCGTGGCCGCGGACGCGCCAGTCGCGGCGCTCCTGGAAAAACTGGATTTGTTGCGTTATGCGGACGCCTACCCGCGCGATCTGAGCGCCGGCGAGCGCCAGCGGGTGGCCTTCGGCGCGGTGACCGTGACCGGCCCGGGGGTGGTGCTGCTGGATGAACCGACCCGCGGGCTCGACGCGCTGGTCAAACGTAGCCTCGCCGAGCTGCTGCGCCAGTGGCGTGAGGGCGGCGCCGCGCTCGTCGTCGTCACCCATGATGTCGAGTTCGTCGCGGAGCTGGCCGACCGGGTGGTCGTGCTCGAGGCTGGCCGGGTGACCGCCGACGGCCCGGCCTATGAGGTGATGACCTCGATCCCCGCCTTCACACCGCAGATCGCCCAGGTGTTTTCGGGATGCCTGACTGTGGAAGACGCGGTTGCAGCACAGCTCGCGCCGGGCCCCACGCGTTAATCCCGCATCGCCGCGAGCACGGCCGGCCAGGCTTCCGATTTCGGGTCGATGACTTCAAAGTGTTCCATCCCGTCCAGGCGGGTTAGCCCGCTGTCGTCCCCGGCCGCGCGGGCTGCCGCAACGAAGGCCTCGCTCATTTCGTAAGGCACGCTGCTGTCGTGGGTGCCGTGCAGCACACGGGTTCTCGCCCCGAGCGGGAGCAGCGCCATCGGCGAGGCCCAGTCGAAGCGATCGGGCGCGCTCACGGGTGTGCCGCCCAGGAATTCGTCGGCAGCACTGTTGCTGGCCCTTGAAAGGGAGGACGCGCGCAGGTCCGAGACTGGGGCCAGGGCGACCACCCGCGACACGGGCAGCCAGTCCTGGACGCCAATTTCACTGGCAAGCGGCATCCGTCGCGCGCCGGCGTACCACAGGGCAAGATGCCCGCCGGCCGAATGGCCAGTGAGGGTCACCCGCGACAGGTCGAGCGCATGGGGTTCGGTGAGGACGCGAAGATGGGTGATCCCCGCGGCGATATCGTGAAACGTGCCGGGCCACCCGCCGCCTGCATTGCCAGAGCGGCGATATTCGAGGCACCAAGCTGCGTAGCCGGCCGCCGCTAATCCCCAGCCCATGTGCCCGCCTCCGGCATTGCCAATGTCATAACGGGCGCGCCAATATCCGCCATGGATGAAGACGGCCACGGGGTGCGGTCCCACACCTGCCGGCAAATATAGATCGCCGAACTGGTTGGGATCGCGGCCATAAGGAATGCGAAAGGGCGCAGGCGCTGAACGCAGCTCAAGCACCGCCAGGCTGCCCAGGCGGGCGCGCAATTCGCGCTCATGTTCGGACATTGACATTCCGGGATTATCCCCGCAACCTTAACGGCATTTTTACACCCTTGCGCGCGGATTGGGCTCTGCTCACATCCACGGTCCGATAACAAAAAAGTCCGAAACTTGGGCTCACCGCGCCTCATCTGGCCGGATGCTTCTGGTTGTTAAGAATCATGGCATCCCAACGCCATGGTGGAGGGTTTCGAGCGCACGCTGCTCGACATGGGCGTTAATCCGGGCAGGATCCGCAAAGACATCAGTCCCGAAGTTGCATCCCCCGGCGAAGCCGGGGGATGCAACTTCGGATTCTCTAGTCCAGCCCTGATTCCCATTCGTAGCTCTCGACCACCACCCAACTTGTGGTCTTGAGCAGGGTATTCCACCGCGCTCTGGTTTCTGCGTACCACGCCGTAATGCTGCGCGGATCGCGCCCAAAACGCGGTGCCCATTCCGCATCCCAGGCGCGGGCTTCGGCCCCGGTGATCAAGAGCGCGTCGTTATCATAAATCATATGACCCGTGTCGATGCGTCGATTGCCATAGGCCTCAAAGAAGGCTGATCGATCCCACCACAGCGGGAAATCCTCGATCCAGGCTGGATCGCCATTGCGTTCCGGAAAGACGAATACACGATTGCGATAGGCGGGCATGGCGTCGTCCTCTGTGGAATCTAGATGATCTTGCGCCGGCTTTCAAAAACAGGTGTGTTCGAGAGGATTCGGCCCGGCCCAAAACGGGACAGGTCGATCGTCGTCGGCCGGCCGAGGATCAACTCGGACATATGGCGCCCGACCGCATGGCATTGCTGGAAGCCATGGCCCGAGAACCCGTTCGCGAGAAAGAAGCCCTGCAGCTCCGGCCATTCGCCCAGGATGGCATTCTCGTCCAGCGTATTGACCTCATACAATCCCGCCCATCCGCGCAGGACTTTAAGCCGGTCAAACTCCGGCAACAGCTCGACCAGCTCCGGCCAGAGCTCGGACTCGAAGACGCCAGCGTCCCAATTGAAGTCATCCTCGGTGACCGGATCCGTGGGCAGCGATTTGCCAACCATGAAGAGACCCTCGCCTTCGTGGAACAGATACAGGCCCGAGGGGAAGAACACGCCCGGCAGGATCCGATCCGGGCGGATCGGTGTATCGACGATGAAGACCTGCCGTTTGACCGGCGCGACGGGCAGGTCCACCCCGGCCGTCTTTGCGACCCGGGCGGCCCATGGGCCGGCCGCGTTGACGACCGCACCGCCGCTCAGCCGTTCGCCCGAGGCGAGCGCAACGCCGGTGACCCGGCCGGTCTCGCGCAACACGGCCGCGACCTCGGCGTCGATAAAGCGCGCGCCGAGCGCCGCTGCCTTGCGCCGGTAGGCTTTCAACACTGCGTTGGGTGACATGGTCCCGTCCCGGGGGCCGAAGGTCGCGCCCACGCAGCCGGACAGGGTGCAGGGCGGGAAGTAGGTCGGGATCTCGGGCGGGGTGAGCCAGGCCACGTCGCAGCCCAGGCTTTGCTGCAGGGCGAGTCCGGCACGGCTTTCAGCCTCACTGTCCGCGTCGATGATGAACAGATTGCCCTGCTGGCGGAAGGCCACGTCAGGCCGGTCGCCGTCGACCTCCATGTCGTCGGCAAAGCGGGCCAGGACTTCGAGCCCGTACTGCGACATCTGGATGTTCTCTTTCAGGTTGAACTGAAGGCGGGTATTGCCGTCCGACAGGACCGTTGATGAGCGGGCATAGGTCGAGTCGCGCTCGATCACGGCAACCTTGAGCGTCGGGTCGGCGCGGAGCAGATAGGTCGCCGTCGCGCAACCCATCACCCCGCCGCCGACGATGAGGATGTCGTACATGCTATTTGGACTCGCGCTCAAGAATCGTCATTCCGTCGAAAGCCGGATTCCATGAATGATCCCGGCCAAAAACCATACGCCTGGCATATGGTTTGCCCTGATTCACACATGGATTCCCGCTTCCGCGCAATGGCATTAAGTGAGTGGAAAGCGAGAGATTAGGGAAGCTGAAGCGACGCAGTGTGCGCGAGTTTCTTGCGTTTGTCATCCTGAGCGCACCCCGCTGAGCCGTGGCAGTAAGACCTGTATCGGGGTGCGCGAAGGACCCCTG
>JBDSIP010000526.1:0-3204 GCA_039917915.1 Thermoflexales bacterium | reverse complement strand
CCCGCACCGTGACGACCGCATACCAGTCATTCTTTACCCGGCCTTCGATCCGAGGCATGATCCCGAGGATGATCAGGACGACAATAATCCCAAACGCGCCAATCAACCACTCTCCGGCGCCAAACGCAAGCCCGAGGATGGAGACATACCAGAGTGACGCCGCCGTCGTCACACCCTGGACCCGGTTGCCCTGCCGAATAATCGCGCCGGCGCCCAGGAAGCCCATCCCGCTCAACACACCCTGGGCGAGACGGGCTGGATCGGGAAAGGACGTAGGCGAGAGCCCCACCACATAGCCGAACAGAGATTCTGAGATCAGCATGGCGATGCAGGCCGCCACGGATACCAGGATCGTTGTGCGCAAACCCGCGGCGCGCCCGTGGCTTTCCCGTTCGATGCCGACAACCGCGCCAGCCACCATGGCGGCGCCAATTCGAAGGATAACTTGATCGAGTGACATGCCGTTTATGAAGCGTATCGCTTGGCCATCTTCTCGAGGGCTTTTTGATCCTCGTCCGTGAGCGTGGCCGGAACGCTGATCTGCACGCGCAGATACTGGTCCCCGTGCTCGCCTTTGGGCGCCAGTTTAGGCATCCCCTTTCCGCGCAGTCGGACCAGCTTTCCGGATGATGTGCCCGCCGGGACCCGCACAACGAAGTTGCCGGCAAGTGTTTCCGCAGTCACTTCGCCCCCCAGCATCGCCGTGAAGACATCGACCATCATGGCCCGGTACAGGTCATCGTCTTTGCGCTCGTACACGGGGTCCGGAGGCACGGTGATGACCATGTAGAGATCGCCAGTCTGGCTACGCGCGCCCCGAGCGGCCTGACCGCGCACCCGAACCCGCGAACCGGTTTTCACGCCTGCCGGAATGGACACCTCAATCTCCTGCCCTGCCCGCCGAACGATACGAGTCGTGCCGTGGAAGGCTTCGAGAAGCGAGACCTCCACTTCCTGCTGAACGTTACGCGGCGCGCGAAATGTCTGGCCGTCCGGTCCGGCGGCGCCGCCAAAGAGATTCTCGAAAATCGAGGACGGATCAAAACCTCCGGCCGAACCTCCCTCTTGCGCCTGGCGGAACATTTCGGTCCAATCGGCGCCACCTTGCCCTCCGGGGCCGGCGCCTTGCTGCATGCGCTCATAGTTTGCGCCAAACTTGTCGTAAAGTTTGCGCTTGGCGGGGTCCGAGAGCGTTTCGTAGGCGTTATTAAGCTCCTTGAATCGCTCCTCCGCATTCTTGTCACCCTTGTTGACGTCGGGGTGGTGCTGCCGTGCGAGCCGCCGAAAAGCCTTCTTGACGACATCTGCGTCGGCGTCCCGCTCGATTCCCAAAACCTTGTAGTAATCCTTGGCTGGCATGCCTGACTTTGACTCCTCAAACGATTGTATCCCGATTCCTCATATTGGCGAGTTCTGGTCTCAATCACGTACAATTCTGGCGCTCGTATGACTCTCGTCCCAGACATCACACTCCTTGAGCAATCTTTCGGACTGGCAAGCTTTCGCTCCGGTCAGTTCGAGGCCATTACGCACGCCCTCAATGGGCGTCACGCGCTGGTCGTTATGCCGACCGGCTCGGGAAAGAGCCTTATTTTTCAGTTCGCCGCGGTGTCCCTGCCCGGCACAACCCTGGTGATCTCGCCGTTGATCGCGCTGATGAAGGACCAGGTGGACGCGCTGCATCGGCGCAATATTCAGTCGACCTTCATCAATAGCACGCTCTCGAGCGAGGAACAGAATCGACGCATCCAGGGCATGGCAGCCGGTCGATTCAAGCTCGTCTATATTGCGCCCGAGCGGCTGCGCAGCCCGGCCTTTGTCGGCGCGTTGAAACGATCGACGATCTCGTTGCTGGCCATCGACGAAGCCCATTGCATCTCGCAATGGGGCCACGATTTCCGACCGGACTATCTTGCGCTTGGACAGGCGCGCGAAATGCTTGGGGAACCGACAACCCTGGCGCTTACGGCAACGGCGACGCCTGAGGTGCAGGACGATATCCTGGCTCAACTGCGTCTGCCCGACGCCGAGCGGCTCGTTACCGGCTTTCAGCGCCCGAACCTGGTGTTCCACGCACGGTTGACGCCCGATCTCAGGTCGAAGATCGGGGTCGTCCGAAAGGTGCTTGGGGCCGTCAAGGGCGCCGGCATTATCTATGTTGGCACACGCCGTGATGCGGAGGAATTGAACGCCACGCTCGAGACCGAACTCAAGGTGCCGTCGTTCATTTACCACGGCGGGATGGAGAAGAGCCAGCGCAGTGTGATGCAGGACGCGTATCTCAACACGCCGAATGCGGTCATGATCGCGACGAACGCGTTTGGGATGGGTGTCGACCGCTCCGATGTTCGATTTGTGGCGCACTTCAGCATCCCGGGTTCGCTCGA
Source organism: Thermoflexales bacterium (assembly GCA_039917915.1). Taxonomy (GTDB): domain Bacteria; phylum Chloroflexota; class Anaerolineae; order J036; family Brachytrichaceae; genus Brachythrix. The sequence goes on along the minus strand of JBDSIP010000526.1, from coordinate 817 downwards.
AGCGTATTATCAGGAAGCCGGCCGGGCCGGCCGGGATGGCAAGCTCGCCCAATGCATGCTTCTCTACGCGCCCCAGGATCGCAATCTGCAGGAATGGTTCATTGAAAACGATGCGCCATCTCAGAACGAGTTGATCTTCCTCAGGAAGGTAATCGCAGGCCGCGCAAAGGACTGTGTCGCCACCGTATCTGTGGATGAGTTGTTGGCGTTAACCCGGATGTTCGAAGTCAAATTGCGGGTGGGACTGGCCCAACTCGAACGCGCCGGCGCACTTTCGCGGATTGACCGATCGGGCACCGGCACCTCCTTCACGGTCGGCGAGTTGACCGACGAGATGCTCCGCCAAACCCAGGCGGATGTGACCGAGCGCCGCGCGCACAAGCGCGCCCAGCTTGCAAAGATGATCTCGTACGCCGAAACGACCACGCGCTGCCGCCAGCAAATGCTGATCGAGCACTTTGGCGACACAAGTGAAATCACCTCGAAGCCCTGCTGTGACTTTCATATCCGCGTTGCGCGGGGCGAGCCCCATCCGGATATCCATGGCAGCGTTTCCGCCCGCCCCGCCGCCAGCGAAGGCGTCTCCAAGGCCAACACCGTCGCCGAGACGGGCAAGCTCTTTGCGGACGGTCTCTCCCTGCGCGAGGTGGCCGCCCAACGTGGCTTGACCCCATCAACGATCTACCACCATGCCGCCCAGCTCATCGGCGCCGGCGCACTTGACCTGCGCAGTCTTGTGCCCGAGGCGCAGGAGACCCTTATCCGGGCGGCTATCGCGAAAGTCGGTTCGATTGATCGCCTCGCGCCGGTAAAGGCC
>JBDSIP010000525.1:0-6590 GCA_039917915.1 Thermoflexales bacterium | reverse complement strand
ATGCTTCCGCTCTTGTCCATGACAATGACCATCGCGATGGACGGGAAACGCCTGGGATCGCGCACCAACATCTCGACTGGGAGCGTTTCTTCGAGGGTGGTCTTGAAGTAGCCCCCGACCCCAAAGCTGTTCGGGCCGCCAATCACGACCAGCCCGCCGCCGATGTCACGCACGTAGCTCTGGATCGAGAACATCGCCCGCTGCGACAGATCACGGGCTGGCACATTGACCAACACGACCGACTGATACTCGGCCAGGGATTGAATCTCGGTCGGCATGGCGCCCGCGGTTGTTTCGTCGAAGGCGATTTCGGCCGCCGCAAGTGCGGCCTTGAGCGGGCCGACTTCATCCGCTGCGCCACGCCCGGGCGCGCCCGCGACCAGCAGGATGCGGGGCGGGCCACCGACCACAATGGCGGCTGAGAGGGTGTTGTTTTGCGGAATGCCATCCTGTGGGGCAGACAGACTGGCTCGGATGGCGCTCAGTCCTGCCCTGGCGGCCGTGACGCGGATGTTGAAGGTGTTTTGTCCAACCAGCAGGTTGACATCCTGCTGGCCGACCAGATCCGGGCCGGCAAAGAGCGAGAGCTGGGCGCGTTGGGCGACTGACGAACGAACGACGACCTGGACGGGGATGACCTGACCGGACGAAGCGCGCTGTGGGGCGTCAAGCCGCTCGATTGCGGCATCCGGGCCGGCCACCGACGGCAGGGCGACGACGTCGAGGCGGGCGTTGGCGGCCCGGGCGAGGCGAGCGGCCGCTTCGGCATCGCCCGAGGTCGGATGCCCGTCGCTGAGCAGGACCAGCCGGCGGGCCGTGTCGTTGGGCAGCAGCGAGAGTCCCAGGCGGACGGCGTTCTCGACATTCGTGCCGCCCGAGCGGACCTGCGCGCCAAACGGTTGCAGATCACGCAATCCAGTCATGGCCCGCTCAATCTGGGCATCGGCCCCGAAGACGACGACGGCGGCGCTGTCCAGCGGGCCTTCGCGCTGCCCGGCCGGGCGCATACTCTGGAGCGCGTCGCGGACGAAATCAGCAGCCAGATCACGGCCTTCGGCCCCGACACTGTCCGAGGCGTCGACGAGAAAAACGACCGAGAGCCGACGGTTGAGGGTGACCAGTTGCGCGCCTGCCATGGCCAGGGTGATCAGGGCGATCAGGCCACTGCGCACCAGCACGCCAATCGCGGCATGGCGGTTCCAGATCAGGGCTGGGCGAGCGGCGGGTGCAGCCGCGGCGGGGCGCGCACCCGGCAGCGCCGTGACGCGCCTGCGCTGGGCCAGGCGCGGCCAGGCGATCAGGACGCTCAGCAGAATGAGCGCCAGCAGCGCCAGGAAGATGGGTTGAGAGAATGTCAGCACCCGCGCCAGATTGTAAACGCTGGGTGTTGTTGCGGTGAGCGGGTAGACTCGGCCGCCATGGGACGCTTTAAGTACCTCGATATCATCCTTGGCCTCTTTGTGTCGGTGCTGCTGATCAGCAACGTGGCCTCATCCGCCAAGATCGTGGAGCTCGGACAGATCGGGCCGCTTGCGTTAACGTTTGACGCCGGGACGCTGGTCTTTCCGCTCAGCTATATCTTCAGCGATGTGCTGACCGAGGTGTATGGCTACAAGAACGCGCGCCGGGTAATCTGGATCGGTTTCTTCTGTCTCCTGCTGACCAGCCTTGTGCTGATCGTCGTCGGACGGTTGCCGGGCGAAGCCTTCTGGCTATCGACGACGGCGAGCGGGGATGCCGCAGCGGCGGCTGATTTCGGGCAGCAGGCCTACGACAAGATCTTTGGCCTGACTGTGCGGATCGTGCTGGGCAGCCTGGCCGCTTATTGGTGCGGCTCGTTTTTGAACGACTTTCTGCTGGCCCGGCTCAAGATTCGGACAGCCGGCCGATACCTGTGGGTGCGGACAATCGCCAGCACCCTGATCGGCGAAGGTGTCGACACGCTGATTTTCGCCTTGATCGCATTCGGGGGCGTGCTCCCAACCGAGATCCTGGCGACCTTGATCGTCTCGAACTACGTCTTCAAGGTCGGGGTCGAGGTCGTATTCACCCCCCTGACCTACGCGATTGTGAACGGGTTGAAGCGGGCGGAGGGCGTCGACGTCTACGATCGCGATACCGATTTCAACCCCTTCATCCTGTCGACGCCGCAGGGCCAGGCGAAGTAGACTGATCAACCGCAATAACCACTCACGATAATAGTTTCTGAGACGACATCCCCCGGCTTCGCCGGGGGATGTCGTCTCAGATAGACATTCCCGCGGGGAATGACAAGGGATCACGATGCGAATCGGGCTTGATTTCGGAACAACCAACACCAGCGCGGCCGTGGTCATCGATGGCGCGCCGCAGGTGCTGCCGCTCGACCCGGCCAGCCTGACGCCCGAGATTCTGCGTTCAGCGCTGTTCCTCACCCGCCCGGATGCCATGAGCGGCGGGGCGAGCGTGCCGTATTTGGGCCGGGAGGCCATCGATCGGTTCACCCATGCCAACGTTGGGAGGGTCATTGACTATCAGCTTAAGTTCATCGGCACGACGGACATCCTGCTAGGCGATCTTCCCTCGATTTCGCAGGCGATGTACAGCGAGGTCGACATGAACGCGCCCGGCCGGCTGTTCCAGTCGCTGAAGACCGAGATGCGCTCGCGGGCCTACGAGGGCACGAGCGTGTTTGGCGTCCGATACTCAATTGAGATGCTGGTCGGGACGCTGCTGCGCGAGGTCGCGGGGCGGATCGAGCGCCTGACCGGCGAACCGATCACGGCGATCACGATCGGCCGCCCGGTGCGTTACTCGGAGGATGCCGGCGAGAACATTCTGGCCTTCGATCGCATGCGGGAGGCCTGCGCCTTCGCCGGACTGCCCGACGCCCAGTTCCTGGAGGAACCGAGCGCCGCTGCGCTGGCGTATCTGCGCGATTCGGCCCGGGCGGAGACCGTCCTGGTATTCGATTTCGGCGGCGGCACGTTTGACGTTACGCTGTTGCGGGCGGACGGCGCGGGCAGAGCGCGCACCCTGGCCACCGCCGGGGTGCCTGTCGGGGGCGAGCTATTCGATCAGCGCCTGACCCTCGGGCGATTGCTCAATCACTTTGGCGAAGGCGCCACGATGCAGACGGTGATGGGCGGCCCGCGCATGCCGGTGCCCAACCACATCCTGCGCATGCTGGGCGACTGGGAGACCATCGTTGAGCTGTCGCGGCGCGAACACATGGAAACGATCGAGCTGATGGTAGCTACGGGAGACAGGCCAATTCAGTTGCGCGCCCTGCGCGATCTGGTGCGCCACAATTTCGGCCTGCCCTTCTATGAGAAAGTGGAACAGACCAAGGTCGCCCTGAGCGCAGCCGAGCGCGCCCGGTTTCGGATGGAGATGGGCGACATCTTCATCAGCGACACGATTCGAAGGATTGAGTTCGAACGTTTGATCGGGCCGGACGCGCGGCGGGTCGACGCGTGCATGGATGAGGCCCTGGCGAAGGCCGGCCTGGGCGTCGCCGATGTTGATGTCGTGCTGCGGACGGGTGGATCGTCGCGCATCCCGATGTTCCAGCACCTGCTGGCTGCCAAGTTCGGCGAGGCGCGCCTGCGCGAGATCGATGCCTTCACCAGCGTCGCGGCTGGTTTGGCGATCGCGGCCTCTTGACAGGATGAACAGGATCAACAGGATTGGGATCAACCCATCCTGTTCATCCTGTACATCCTGTCAAGAGGCCCTGAATCAAGCCATGGACGGCAGGAAGTCACGCAGTCGGCGGGCCGAGTCGATCAGCGCGGCGTCGGTGTCGCGGCCATAGCCGCCGCTCTTGGGCAACCCTCCGATCTCCAGAATCGCCGGACCGCTGAAGCCGCCGCGCACGAGCGCCTCAAAGTAGGCGCTGAAGTCAATCCGGCCCAAACCCAGCGGCAAATGGTGGTTGACAACCGGCAGGGGCGTGTCGGCGACATGCAGCATCTGCATGCGCCCGGCGAGCCCGAGATACGCGTCGACATCGTCGGGCAGCGCGTGGTTCATGTCCCACACAAAACCCAAACCGGGAATCGCCCCGAGCGCGCGGGCGCAGGCGGACGGCGCGCGGTAGGGCGGCCACTCGGGTTCGTTCTGTTCGATCCCAAAACGGATTCCGAGGCGTTTTGCCCGCTCGACAGCGGCGAAGAGCTGATCGCGCAACCCATCCTCGAAGGCATCCACTTCGGCGGAGGCGCCCGGATAGCGCAAGACAAGGTGCCAGTGCGCGCAGGCGCAACCCAGCGCCTCAATGGCCGGCAGATTTGCATCGAGCAGGTCGAGGGGGGTCATCCCCGACGCCGTTCGCCCATCGGGCCGATCCACACGCACGACGATTTCCATAACCGGGGTGATGCCGGCGCCACGCAAACGATCGCCGACAACCGCAGGATCCGACCCTAGCTGGCGGACCGACAATCCTTCGTCAAGTCCCGGGAATTGAATGGCTTCGAACTGGTTCGCAGCGGCAAAGTCGATCTCGGCCAGGGCGGGACGCCAGTTGTTGGGAAAGAATCGGCCGTTCATGCCGATCTTGATGGGGTGATTCATTACGCGCCGACGATTCTAGTCCTCGAACTGGGCTGCCCGATTCCGGCCCGCGTCCGTCAGAAACAGATGACCGTCGATGGTCCGGGCAATCCCCTGGCGGAGCGCCAGGGTCAGGACATCGGCCGCGAAGCGGGCCGACCAGCGTAGCTCGCCCCGCAGGTGGCCAACCTCGGCTTCGTGTTCCTCGCCCGGGATGCCCTCATGATTGGACAGGTGCAGGATCAGCGTGTCGGTGGCGAAGGCCAGGCGTTGGCGGCGTACACGGCGGATGCGGACGATGACCCCGTCGCGGGGCGAGAACAAGTATGCCAAGGCAAAGCACACCCCGCACCAGGTCGAGATCGCCCCGGCGACAGAGGCGTCGAGCGCAAGCGCAACTGCGTAGCCGGCGGCGGCGCAGAAGACCCCGATCGCAACGGCCAGCCCGATCATGACCGGCAGGCGATCGGTCAGCAGGTAGGCCGACGCGGCCGGCACGATCATCAAGGCGACAACCAGCACGGCCCCGACCGCGGTGAAGGCGCCAACAGAGGTGATCGAAACCGTTGTCATCAGCAGGTAGTGGATGATGATGGGCGAGAACCCGAGCGCGGCGGAGAGCCCGTGGTCAAACGTAGCCAGTTTCAGCTCTTTGTAGAACAGGCCGATGAACGCCAGGTTCATCGCGCACAACGCGCCCATGACCCAGATCGATTGCGGTCCGAGGTTCGTGGTTCCGATGAGCAGCGGATCGAAGGGCGCGAATTCAATGTTGCCGAACAACACGGCGTCGGCGTCAAGATGGACGTTGGCGGCGAAACGGGTGACCAGGAAGGTGCCCAGGGCAAACATGGCCGGGAAAACAATGCCGATTGCGCTTTCGCCCCCCACCCTGCGCGTGTTCTGGAGCGCCTCGACCAGGCTGACGGTGACGAGAGCGGCCAGCGCCGCGCCCAGGAAACCGGTGAGGAGATTGGGGCCGCGGGCGATGAAGTAGCCGGCCACCAGACCTGGCAGGATGGCGTGACTGATCGCGTCGGCCATCATCGCCATGCGCCGCAGGACGAGAAAGCAACCCAGCAGCGCGCAGGCCGCCGCGCACAGGCCGCCGATCAATAGGATGGCAAGGGTGTAGTCCATATCCGATTACCTGCCGGCGGGTTGGGGGGGCGCGAGTTCGCGCCGATGCCTGCGATCGCGCAGGGCCGCCCAGAGCAGGCCGCGCTCGGGAGCAAAGAACAGCGAGACGAGAGTGATCGCCGTCAGGCTCAGGATGATCATGGGCCCGGTCGGGATGCCGCGCTCCATTACCGAGAGCAGCGCGCCCGCGACGCCCGAGGCCGCGCCAAAGAAGGCGGACAGGAAGACCATCACACCCAGGCGATTGGTCCATTGGCGGGCGGCAACGGCCGGGCCGACCAGCATCGCGGCCATCAGCACAACGCCGACGGTCTGCAACCCAATCACCACAGCGACCACGATCAGACCGGTGAGGACGATGCTGAGCCCATGCACGGGCAGCCCGATGCCGCCGGCAAATTCTGGGTCAAAGGCAAGCAGTTTGAACTCCTTGTAGAGCGCGCCGACGGCCAGCAGCGCGACCCCGCCCAGCACCGCCATGGTCACCACGTTTTCGGTGATGAGGGTCGCGGCTTGCCCGAACAGAAACTGATCAAGACCGGCCTGATTGGCGTCATTGCGCTTGTTGATAAAGGTCAGGAGCAGAATTCCAAATCCGAAGAAGACGCTGAGCACGATACCGAGCGAGGTGTCCTCACTGATCTTGGTGTCGCGGACGATGCGTAGCAACAGCCAGGCGCCCAACCAGCCCGAGATCCCCGCGCCGACCAGCAGCACCAGCGGGGCCTTGCTGCCGGTGAGCATGTAGGCCAGGCAGACCCCGGGCAGCGCGGCGTGGGCGAGCGCGTCACCCAAGAGCCCTTGCCGGCGCAGCACTGCAAAACAGCCCAGAACCCCGCTAACGATGCCGAGCAGGGCCGACCCCAGCGCAACGTTGCGGAGGGTGTAGTCGGTGAATAAGTCGAGGATGGACA
>JBDSIP010000524.1:0-4167 GCA_039917915.1 Thermoflexales bacterium | reverse complement strand
CCTTGCGCACCGCAAGCCCGGCCACCGTCATTTCGAGCGTAACGCGCTGGGCGTCGACAGGCAGCTCGTTCGAGAGCCGGTATTGCGCGCCGTCAAAGGGCCTGGTCACACGGATCGATGGGACGCTTGCGGCTGCCTCGTCGGCCAGCGTCCAGCCTTGCGCCCGCGCCCAATCTCGGGCGAGTTCGGGCAGGCGGAAGATGGTGTTGCCTCCGAAACGCGCAGTCCATGTATCCTGACGCGTCGGAGCCGTGCCGGGGGCAAACCACTCCACGCGGCGTGCCGGACAACTCGGCGTCGGCAACATGCCTGAAATGGCGCACACCTCCACCCGGATCAAACCGGCCGGACGGTCAAACCAGCCCGGGCGCAGGGTTTCGTGCGCGGCCAGCATGACGTCGCGCCAGATTGGCGCGGCGCCAGTCACACCACTGATTCGGGTCATGGACTCGCCGGTGGCATTTCCCACCCACACGCCCACAATTACGTGTGGGGTGTATCCCACCGTCCAATTGTCACGCCAATCGGTTGTCGTGCCTGTTTTCGCGGCGGCCTGGAACGGCAGGCGGAGCGAGCTGTTCTCGCCAAATGCGGGAGCGCGGGCGGCATTGTCGGACAGGATGTCACCGATCAGCCAGGCCGTCGACGGCGTCATCTGGGCCGGCAACCGGAGCGTCGGCCCGCGTTGATAGATAACCCGGCCGGCTGCATCGCTGGCTTGAAGCACAGCCACCGCCTCGAGAGGCGCGCCCGCCCGGGCGAAGGCGCCAAACGCGGCAGCCAACTCCAACAAGCGAACCTCCCCACCCCCCAGGGTCAAAGACAAGCCATATTCGGATTCGTCGCCAAAAGAACGCAGGCCAAGCGCGCGCCCAAATGCCAGCAGGCGGGGCACGCCGACCTGCTCAAGCGTTGCAACGGCGGCTACGTTGTTTGAGGTCGCCAGTGCGGCGCGCGCGCTGATTGGACCCACATGCCGGCGATCGTAGTTTTCAGGGACATACGGAAAACCCTCACGGGTTGGGAATGGGCGTTTGACATCAAGGATTGGCGATGCCGCCGTGAAACCTGGGACCGTCTCGAGCGCAGCGGCATAGGTCAGGGGCTTGATCGCGCTGCCGGGTTGGCGAAGCGCCACGGCTGCGTTCACCGCGCCGCTGATCGCGCGGTCGAAATAGTCCGGACTGCCCACCATGGCCAGGATGTCGCCGGATTGGGGATCCAGCACGACCACCGCCGCATTGTTGGCGTTGTAGCCATAGGGCCGCTGCTCGGTCACCTGCTCGTCGCGAAGCTGGCCCAGGCGGTCGCGCGCGGCGCGGGTCGCGATGTCATTGAGGCCGACATCGAGCGTGGTTGTGATGACCAAACCTCCTCGCGATACAGCCTCAACCCCAAATCGCTCTTCCGCCCATGCCCGCGCATAAGCAACCATGTGCGGGGCGCGGATGCTCGAGGCAGACCCGGCGAATTCAAGCCGGGTTTGGCGGGCGGCCAGGGCCTGCTCCTCGCTGATCATCCTCTGGCGCGCCATCAGGTCGAGGACGACACCCTGGCGCTTCTGGGCCGCTTCGGGATGGTTGAGCGGGTCATAGGCGACCGGATTCTGCAGCATGCCGGCCAGCAGCGCGCTCTGGGCCAGATCAAGCTCGCGGGCGTGTTTTCCAAAGTAGGCCTGGGCGGCGGCTTCGGCTCCGTAGGCAAGATTGCCAAAGTAGGCCTCATTGAGATAGAAAGCAAGGATGGCGTCCTTGGGATAGCGCGCGCCCAACTGCAGGGCCAGGAGCGCCTCGCGCACTTTGCGCAACAGCGTGCGCTGCTGCCGCTCGGTCTCATCCAGCAACGTAATCCTGGCGAGCTGCTGGGTGAGCGTGCTTCCGCCAGCCAACGTGTCGCCGCCCTCGATGTTGATGAGCACCGAACGGGCAATCCCGCGCAAGTCCACGCCCGGGTTGTCATAGAAACTCGCGTCTTCCACCGCAATGACGGCCCGGCGCAGGTCGTCGCCCATATCCGCAAGGCCAAGGTGAGTGCGCCGGCCACCGGAGGCCAGTTGAGGATCGACGACTTCATACAGAAGCGTGCCATTCCGATCGAGAAAACGGGTGCTTGCGACGTGGATCCGATCGGGCAACGCTTCCACCGAGGGCAGCGTCACGAAAAGGCCTCCGACAACGACAGCGCCGATCGCCGTCGCCGCAATCGCGATCCGTTTCAGCCAGAGTCCTGCTTGCCAGCGCCTGCCCATGTCCGCATTGTGTCACGCCCTTGGCAACGCGCGTGACGGGCACCCAACGCCGCGCCTGCGCCTGCCCGCTATTTCGCGTCCCGCCACATCCGGGCAAGGCGCCGGTACATGTCCAGGGAATACCACGCCATGAGCGCGCTCAGGCGCAGGCCATGCGCGCCATCGCGATAGCCGCCCAGGCTAACGAATCGCCGGCGAAACTCGCGCAGGGGTTGCAGGACAAAATTGCGCGGTTTGGGGCGCACGCCTTGTTCAAACAGAATGCCCGCGTCGTACTCAGCGTAGCGCCGCTGTTTCTCGTGGAACTGAGCCACGCTGTCGTAGTTGTAGTGATCAAGCGTGGCCCGCAAGCGGCCCAGTTGTCCCTGGTGGCGGGCGACCTCGTGAACAGCCCGAGCAGGCTCAAAATCGGCCCTGCCAACCCGGAACAGACGCGCCTGAAAATCTGGAAACCAGCCTGCCCCGAGCGTCAGCTTTCCAAAGATGAAATTGTGGCGCGGGACCGCCCAAACGTCGCGGGTCGGATCTTCGGACACCGTGCGAAGTTCAGACGCAAGCTCGGGAGTGCAACGCTCGTCGGCGTCCACGAAGAACACCCAGTCGGCCCGAGGATGCATGCCGGCGGCATGGGCCAGGGCCGCGTTTCGCTGCAACGCGTAGTTCTCGAACGGGCGCTCAACGACCTCGGCCCCCTCTGCCCGCGCTCTCTGGACAGTGTCGTCATCCGATAGCGAATCAACAACAATCCGGGCATCGGCCCAGTCCAGGGTCCTCAGGCATTCCGCGATGTGGCGCGACTCGTTGCGGGTCAGCACGACCGCAACAAGGCGTGGAACGAGGCTAGAAGCGGAGTTCGTATTCATGACCGTCATCGGCAATAAACATTGCCCGCCCCGCGTGTTCGGCCTCGACCCGGAGCGCCTGCCGGCGAGCCGGACTGCGGCGCTCGGGGAACCAGGCGCGGTCCTCGTTGACCACGATGAGCAAACCGTGTTCGTCGCCCAACGGAAGGAACTCACGACTGCTCTCGCCATACGCGGGCAGGCCGGCCTCGGAGATCAGGCGGCGGCGCAGGTCGCCGGCGCGATCTTCCGGCACGCCTATCTCGCTCACATCTCCGATGTCACAAACATCAAACGTGGACGTTTCCGGGTTCGGGATTGAATGACGCGCGATCAGCTCGACGATGTTGCCGTCAGGATCGGAAAAGTATATCGAATCGGCGTCCCATGAGTCGGAATGGAAAATATCAATCTCGGAACCCGGTTCGCGCAGCGTCACCGCGCGCGACCGAATCCAATCGGCCGCGCCCTCGATTTTCCGCTCCGAGATGTTGAACGCGAAGTGATAAGGGACTACCGGCGCGGCGGCGCGCTCGAAAACGAGCCGCGAACCTTTTGACTGCGCTTCGATGCCTTCGCCGGTTGCACTCACTTGCAGCCCAAAAGCGCTTGCATAGAACAGGCCGAGCCGATCCGGATCAGGCGATTTCATCACGATTCGCAATAGCCGCATGCTGCCCATCATAGCGGGGGCGATCCGACACCGCGGCTGAGGGTGTATCCGCCACGGGGGCCAATATCCTTCCCGAGATTGCGAAGGTGACAGGAGGATCTCGCGCGAAGCATTAGCCATTTTTTCGCGCCTTCGCGACTTCGCGAGAAATTCTTAACACGGCGAATGCACCCGCAGGCTGACCGCGCCAGTTTGCCGTCTACGGCAACCAGGCCGGAAGCGTGGCATCCCGAGCCACGCTCCGCGCGCCACTCCCATCCGGCCGGATCAGCCACACTTCAGGGATGGGATTGATCGTGCGCAGGTTCGTCCGCACAAACGAGATCCAGCGCCCATCCGGCGACCAGGTCATGCCGGCATGGCTGTACTCGGTGTCGGTAGTCAAGGCGCGCGGGGCCAGTCCA
>JBDSIP010000523.1:0-4427 GCA_039917915.1 Thermoflexales bacterium | reverse complement strand
CAAGCTGGTCGACTTCCTCACCACGACCCGCTGGTCGCCCAATATCGGCCAATTTGGGATTCTGCCACTCGTTACCGCTACACTGACCACAACGGTGATCGGCCTGCTGGTGGCCATCCCGCTCGGTCTCGCGGCGGCCATCTATCTCAGCGAATACGCGACCGCCCGCGCGCGCGCGGTGCTCAAGCCCATCCTCGAGGTGCTGGCCGGCATCCCCACCGTCGTGTATGGCTATTTCGCCCTCACCTTTATGACCCCGCTCTTGCGGGCGGTCCTCGGCAATGACACGGTCAAGGTCTACAACATGGCCGCCGCCGGTCTGGTGATGGGGATCATGATTGTGCCGCTGATCTGCTCGATGAGCGAGGATGCGCTGAGCGCGGTTCCACGCGCGCTGCGCGAGGGCTCATTTGGCTTGGGCGCGACCCGCCTGGAAACCAGCCTGCGGGTGGTCGTGCCGGCCGCCTTGTCCGGCATCATTGCCGCGGTCGTCGTCGGCGCCTCGCGGGCCGTCGGCGAAACCATGATCATGGCCCTGGCCGCCGGTGCGGGTCCGAACTTCACCCTGAATCCGTTCGAGTCGGCCGAGACCATGGCCGGGCACATCGCCCGCATCGCCGGCGGCGACGTGGATTACAACAGCATCGACTACACCAGCATCTTCGCGGTCGGCTCGGTGCTCTTCCTCATGACCCTGACCCTCAACTTCGTCAGCCGCATTTTTGTGCGGCGCTTCCGCGAGGTATATGAGTAGCGCAGGCGCACAGGGCGCTGACCCTAACCCGCCGCCCAACAGCGTCCGCACGCCGCCGGTCCACCTCGCCCCGCGCAAGCGCGCCGCCGCGCTCGGTCAGCGCGCGATGCTGGCCTCGCTGGCGGTCGCGTTGGTCGCGCTGATCGCATTGCTGGCGACCATCGCCAACGGCGCCTTTGGCTATGTCGTCGTGCGCCAGCTCAACGATCCCGCGTCACTGGCCGCCCGCCCGCTCGAGGACCTTACGGTTGCCGAACTCGTCGACATCCTGTATGTCAAGGCGAGCGAGGGCAGCATCGACGACCTTACCCCCGGCGTCATCCGCCGGCTCGAGAGCGAGCAGCCCCTCGACGGCCGAACGCAGCCAGACGTGCTGGCCATCGTCCAGCAGCGGGTCGTGAAGCAGGAGACCCTGGATTCGTTCACCCTGATCGAGTCCCTCTTCGAGCGCGGCCGGATCGACGCCGAAGTCAACGATCTCAACCAGCGCACCCGCCCGGGTGAAGGCACGGCCCGGATGGTCTTCCGCTCCTGGCTTACCCCCCAGTTTCTGACCCGCACCATGAACTCGGTCCCCGAAGCCTCCGGCGCGCGGACCGCCATCCTGGGCTCGCTGGCGATGATTGCGCTGACGATGTTGATCGCCGTCCCCATCGGCGTGGGCGCGGCGATCTATCTCGAGGAATACGCCGGCAAGGGCCGCCTGTCGCAGCTCATCCAGACCAACATCAACAATCTGGCCGGGGTGCCCTCGATTCTGTATGGCATGCTGGGGCTGATGATCTTTGTGCGTGGGCTGGAAGCCCTGACCAGCGGCGCGGCGTTTGGGATCACCGGCGGCAACGGCAGAACCCTGCTATCCGCCTCGCTGACAATGGCCCTGCTCGTCCTGCCACTCCTGATCATCAATGCCCAGGAGGCCATCCGGGCAGTTCCCAACTCCCTGCGTCAGGCGGCCTACGGTGTGGGCGCCACGAAGTGGGAGACCATCCGCGACCACGTCCTGCCTTCCTCGCTGCCGGGCATCCTGACTGGCACGATTCTGGCCCTGAGCCGGGCGATGGGCGAGACCGCCCCGCTGATCGTCGTCGGCGCGTCGACCTTTATCGTGACCGATCCCAGCGGGCCGTTCTCCAAGTTCACCGCCCTGCCCATCCTGATCTACAACTGGACGGCCCAGCCTGGCGAGCAATATCGCAACATCGCGGCTGCCGCCATCATCGTCCTGCTTGTCCTGCTGATCTCGCTGAACGCTGTGGCGATTGTGCTGCGCAATCATTACAGCGGCCGGCGCTAGGCGGAGAGCCACGACACCATGATCTACTCGAAGAGCCTGTTTCCGGACTCGGTATCCTCCGGCTTCGCCGGGGGATACCGATTCCGGAGTGGAACGTGCCTGGAGTTCACAGCCACCCATGATCTTTAGCAATACCCTGATGTCCCCCGCGGCAGTGGCCGCCGCTGCAATCGGAGCTACCGTCGAGATCGGCGTCAAAATGCGGGCCGAGGCGGTCAGCGTCTTCTACGGCGCTTTCCGCGCGGTGGCTGAGGTCTCGCTGCCCATCCGCGAGCGCAGGATCACCGCCATCATCGGCCCGAGCGGCTGCGGCAAGAGCACCCTGATCCGGGCGTTCAACCGGATGAATGATCTGGTTACGGGGGCCCGAATCGAGGGCGCCATCACCCTGGATGGCGAGGACATCTACGCGGCGGCCGTCGACGCGGTCGCCGTCCGGCGGCGGGTCGGGATGGTGTTCCAACGCCCAAACCCCTTCCCCAAGTCGATCTACGACAACGTTGCGTATGGCGTGCGGCTGGCGGACCCGCGCATCGCTCGCTCGGTCCTGGACGGCATCGTCGAGGACTGCCTGCGCCGGGCGGCCCTGTGGGATGAGGTCAAAGACAAGCTCAAGGAATCGGGCACGGCCCTCTCAGGCGGGCAGCAGCAGCGCCTGTGCATCGCCCGGGCGATCGCCATCGAGCCCGAGGTCATCCTGATGGACGAGCCGTGCAGCGCGCTCGACCCGATCGCGACGATCAAGATCGAGGAGCTCATGCAGGACCTCAAGGAGCGCTACACCATCGTCATCGTCACCCACAACATGCAGCAGGCCGCCCGGGCCAGCGACTACACCGCCATGATGATGATGCGCCCGGATCGGGCCGGTGAGATGATTGAGCTCGACGCCACCCAGGTGATCTTCACCACCCCGAAGGACAAGCGCACCGAGGACTACGTGTCCGGTCGCTTTGGATAAACCATGGCTGTGTCATCCCGCCCCGCCCTCGATCGCGATCTGCTCCGCCTGCTGGGCGACCTGCTCCGGCTCGGCAGCCAGGTAGACCAGCAGCTCGAGCGGGCCATGAAGGCCCTGCGCACGCGTGACCTGCAACTCGCCCGCCAGGTGGCCGAGGTCGATGAACGCCTCGATCAGTTGCGATATCAACTCGAACAGGAGTGCGTCTCGACCATTGCCATGCAGCAGCCGGCGGCCACTGACCTGCGCCGGATCATCGCCATCGCCCACATGACGGTCGAGCTCGAGCGGATGGCCGATCACGCCCGGGGCATCGCCACCATCGCTCTGCGCCTGGCCGACGAGCCGCTCCCGCTCCCGCTCACCGACGCGGAGCGGATGGCCGAAGTCGGGCGCGACATGACGCGCCAGGCGCTCGACGCGTTTGTGCGGATGGACGCCGGGATGGCCCGCAAGGTGGCCGCGCTGGACGACGAGATCGACGCGCTCTATCGCAAGGCCCTCCAGTCCATCACCGAGCGGATGCGCCAGGACACCTCATGCGTAACGGCTGCGACCTACCTTCTTTGGGTGGTCCATAACCTCGAGCGGGTAGGCGACCGGGCCACCAATTTGTGCGAGCGGGTGATCTTTGCCGCCACGGGCGCCCTGGGCGACTACAAACCCGAGAAGATAGGCCCGGCCGCCTAACGCTATGACCTCCGTTCTATTGATCGAAGACGATCCGACCCTCTCGGCCCTGCTGTCCGAGCAGCTCCGGCTCGAGGGCTACGAGACCACGACTTGCGCCGACGGCGAGAAAGGCCTGCAGGCGGCCCGCTCGCATGACTGGGACCTCTTTCTGGTCGACGTGATGCTGCCCAAACTGGACGGGTTATCGCTCTGCCGCATCATCACCCGGGAGAGCGAATCTCCGGTGCTGCTTCTCACCGCCCGCGGGACCGAGGCCGACCGCGTGATCGGGCTGGATTCGGGCGCGCATGACTACATCGTCAAGCCGTTTGGGATGCCCGAGCTGCTGGCCCGGGTGCGGGCGGCCCTGCGCCGGGCCGGGCGCAAGGCGGCGGCCGTCATGCGGGTCGGCGAGGTCGTCGTCGACACGGCCGCCCGGCGGGTGTGGGTGGGCGAGAGAGAAGCGAAGTTAAGCCTGAAGGAATACGAGCTGCTCAGCGTGCTGATTCGCCATCGCGGGGCCGCCCTCACCCGCGATTTCCTGATTTCACAAGTGTGGGGGGTCGATTTCGCCGGCGACACGAGAACGCTCGACGTTCATATGCGCTGGCTGCGCCAGAAGGTCGAGGCGGACCCGTCGGCGCCCCAGTTGCTGCAGACTGTGCGCGGGGTGGGTTACCGGATAGACTAGAGCCCTTGAGTCTCACACCCACCCAATGGCTGATCGGCGGGATCGCCGCCTT
>JBDSIP010000522.1:0-3130 GCA_039917915.1 Thermoflexales bacterium | reverse complement strand
GCCGAAGAGCAGGACCAGCGCTACTTCATTGACCAGCGGCGCGGCAATGAGAAACGAAAAGGTCACGCCCAAGGGGATCCCGGCTTTGACGAAGCCGATGAACAGCGGCACGGCGCTGCACGAGCAGAATGGGGTGACGATGCCCAGCGCCGCGGCCAGCACGTTGCCGATGCCCTGGCGTTTGCCGCTCAGGAAGGCCCGGGTGCGCTCGGGGCTGAAGAAGGACTGGATGACGCTGATGACAAAGATCATCCCGCTGAGCAGGAGCAGAATCTTCGGCACGTCATACAGAAAGAAGGCCACCGAGGCGCCCAGTTGCGAGCCTTGGGCCAGGCCGAGCAGACTGTAGGCCAGCCAGTCCGCCAGCGGCTGGACGAGGCTGTACGCGATGACCCAGGCGACCCCTACCGCGGCCACCAGCCCAAAGGCGCGCAGGGTGGCCGGGCGATCCGGCAGGACGGGCAGAGGCGCGGAGCCGTTCATGCCTGCGGGACCAGCAGCCGGGCGAGTTCGTCATCTTTGGGAATGCGGCCGACCGAGACGAGTTTGTCCTCGACCACCAGACCCGGCGTTTGCATGATGTTCCATTTCATCATTTCGGCATAGTCGGTGACCTTCTCGATGGTCAGGTCCAGATGCCGCGCATCGGCGACGCGCCGGACGGATTGTTCGAGCCGCTTGCAATTGGCGCATCCCGCGCCTAGGATTTTTACGTTAGTCATTTCTCTCCTTGACGGACAAGTTCTTTCCGGAGTCGGCACTCCCCGGCGTCGCCGGGGAGTGCCGTTTCCTGGATAACTCCTTCTTCAACCCAGATTCAGCCTTGACCGGGGGTGTGTTCAGCGTCTCGGCGGCGAGATCGAGCAAGGCAAACAAACCGGGCCGGAGTGGGCGATAGAACACCTTCCAGCCCTGGCGCCGATCGGCGACCAGCCCGGCCTCGCGCAGCGCCATCAGGTGTTGCGAAATGTAGGCCTGCCGGTAGCCCAGACGGGCCTCCATCTGGCAGACGCAGATCTCGCCCCCGCGCATCAGGTTCAGGATCTCGAGCCGGGCGGGGTGGGCGATCCGGCGGAGCAGGGCGGACAGGCGTTGGAAATCGGTCATGGGAATCACATTCAAGATCTTGAATAACTTTAGGCCGGCCTGCGGCCGGTGTAACCGGCAGGCTGGCCCATTTAAACCTGGCCACTTGGCCAGTCCCCCGCACCGGACGTCCGGATACTGTGATTCTGCGCCTGACATCCGCCAGCGCGAAGGCAACCATGAAGACGCTTGAGGAACTGCTCAAAACCACTGAGACACTGCATCGACACCTGTGCCCGCGCCAGGTGCTCGGCGTGCGGATGGGGATGGCTGCCGCGGCGAGCCTCAATCTCGATCTGCCCCAGACCGACAAGCGTTTGGTGGCTTTCGTCGAGTCGGATGGGTGTTTCTCGGATGGCTTGGCCGTTGCGACTGGCTGCTGGGTCGGCCGGCGCACGATGCGGGTCGAGGACCTGGGCAAGGTCGCAGCCGTCTTCGTCGACACTCGCACGAACCGGACGTTGCGGATTCATCCGCGCCTGGACGTGCGGGCGCGGGCGGCCGCCTTCGCGCCCGAGGCTCGCAACCGCTGGGAGGCTCAATTGCTCGGCTATCAGCGCATGCCGGCCGATCTGCTGTTCGACGTCCGCCCGGTCCGCCTGACCCGCCCGATCGAGGAGATCATGAGCCGACCGGGCCTGCGGGTGACCTGCGCGGTGTGCGGCGAGGAGATCATCAACGGGCGCGAGGTTCCGGGGGCGGGCGGTCCCGTGTGCCGGACCTGCATGGGCGATGCGTATTACAGCGAGACCGCCCGCACCGCATCGGTTGAGCCGTGGCGGGCGTTGTTTGAGAACGCGGCCTGACATCACGAAAAACACAGAAGCTGCGGATTCCTGTCTGAATCGCGGATTGACACGGATTTACCGGATTACACGGAAGAACTCGAAGTGGGCTCACGCGGGCTGTTCCGTGAAATCCGGTAAATCCGTGTCAATCCGTGATCAACGTCCGGGCCGCGGCGACAAGCAGGACCACCGCCAGCCCGCGCCGGGTCCAGACCGGGTTGAGGGCGCGGCTGCCGTAGCGGGCGCCGATCCAGCCGCCGACGATGGCGCATAACGCCCAAGCTGGCATCACCAGCGGCAGTGCGCTCAGCGCGACCGGCTGGCCGAGCAGCGCCGCGACGGAATTTAGCAGGATGAAGACCGCGCTGACCCCGGCCGCGGCCCGCGGCGTCTCCCAACCCGTGAACAGCAGGAGCGGCGCGAGGAAGATTCCGCCGCCGATACCGGTGAGCCCGGACGCCAGCCCAATCAGGGCGCCCGCCCCAAGCGCGAGCGGCACGGGCATGGCCCGGGCGGTCGGAGCCTTTCCCGCGCCGACCAGAAGCCGGATCGCGGCGACAACCAGGACGATGCCGATGACGGGCTTGTAGATCTCGGGTGGCAGGACCAGGCTGCCACCCACGAATGACATCGGCACGGACGCGATGGCAAATGGCAGCAGCGTTCGCCACGAGAAGGCGCCGGCCCGGATATAGGTGATGGATGCAACCGTTGCGACGCCGATGTTGAGCAGCAACGCGGCCGGCCGCATCATCGCGCCGGGCAGTCCCAGAACCAGCATGGCCGCAAGATAGCCCGAGCCGCCAGCCTGACCGACCGAAGAAAACAGAATGGCGATAGCAAAGATCAGCAGCGCCAGGAATGCCGCGTCGGCGGGGTTCACCCCGCGATTGTAGGCCGGGCGCTGCCTCCCTTCCACGAGCCGCTCACGATATCGTCATCGTCATCGTTTACGTCATTGTCATCGTCATCGTAAACGTAAACGTAAACGTCGACGTAAACGTCGGCGTAAACGTAAACGTCGACGTAAACGTAAACGTAAACGTAAACGTGAACGTAAACGTAAACGTAAACGTGAACGTCGACGTGAACGCAAACGTCGACGTGAACGCAAACGTCGACGTAAACGTAAACGTCGACGTGAACGTAAACGTAAACGTAAACGTAAACGTAAACGTAAACGTAAACGTAAACGTAAACGTAAACGTAAACGTAAACGTAAACGTAAACGTCGAAGTCAGCGTGAGCGCAGAGTT
>JBDSIP010000521.1:0-4061 GCA_039917915.1 Thermoflexales bacterium | reverse complement strand
CATTTCGCACATCGAACACAACGGCCGACACGATGGCTGCCGCCACAACACTGATGCGGGCAGGCGCGAACCTGATCGAGATCACCCAGCGCAGCCTGGTCAGCAAGACATTTGAGTCGATCAAGTTCATGGCTGCGGGCGTGTTGCGGGCCAAGGTTGAAGACGAAGTCGTATGGGCGACCGTCCCAAAGAAACTCCGGGCCGAGATGGAATTCCATGAGCAGCGCGGCGACGCCGGCCTGGTCAGCATGCTTTCCGCGGCGCAAGAAGCCCGCATCGCCGTCGTCTTTGTCGAGAACCCCGACGGGGCGATCGAGGTCGGCTTTCGCGGCCAGCCCGGCTATGACGTGTCGCAGGTCGCCTTTGAATTTGGCGGCGGCGGCCATCCGGCCGCGGCGGGGTGCACCCTGCCCGGCCCAATACGCGACGCGGTCAATCGTGTCCTCCCCCGCCTGAGGCGGGTCGTGCGCGAACGCTAGGCAAGCATGGACGGTCTGGCCATCATCGACAAGCCCGCCGGCCTGAGTTCGCACGATGTGGTGGCCCGCGCGCGGCGCGTCACCCGGATGCGGGCAATCGGCCACGCCGGCACGCTCGACCCGATGGCCACCGGCGTATTGACCCTGTGCATCGGCCAGGCTACCCGGCTATCCGAATATTTGTTGGGCGAGGAGAAAGGCTACGAGGCCCGCGTGCGGCTTGGCGCGCGCAGCAATACCGACGATGCCGAGGGGGACATCATGGACGGCTCGCCGCCTGATTTCAGCCCGGCCGGGCTGCGTGATGCGCTGGCCGCCCTGACCGGGCCCCTGCAGCAGGTCCCACCCCAGTTTTCAGCGATTCAGCGCGACGGACAGCGTGCCTATGCCCTTGCCCGCAAAGGCGAGACGGTCGATCTGCCCGCCCGGCCGGTTACAGTGTATGAGTTGACCTGGTTGGACGAGAGCAGCCTCGCCGATGCCAGCGGCGCCTGGATCGCGGGCGCGGCGCCGGTTGAGATCGGGTTGCGCGCGCGGGTCTCGGCCGGAACATATATTCGCGCCCTGGCCCGTGATCTGGGCGATGCGCTCGGATGCGGCGGCCTGCTCTCGGCGCTGCGGCGCACTCAGGCCGGCCCGTTTGGGATTGCGAGCGCCACGACGCTCGAAGCCTGGCAGGCCATGGGCCCGGACTGGGGCCGCATCCTGCGCCCGATGGATGAGGCTGTCGCGGGCTTCCCACGGGTGGATGCAGACAGAGAGACCGCGCGGCGGGTCAACCTGGGCCAGTTTCCGCCGGCCCCGGCCGGCCTGCCTGATGGGCTGGCGCGGGTTTACGGTCCGCAGGGCCGCTTGATCGCCATTGCCCGGATCGCGGAGGGAAAACTCCATCCGACCAAAGTCTTCGCCGGCGCGCTTCCCGCTGCGGGGTAGCATCAGTCACTTAGCCGCCATGGAACATGTCCGTTCACTCGAGGCATTCGCCGCGCCGGTCTCCGTATGCGCGGTCGGCACGTTTGACGGCGTGCACATCGGCCATCAGCAACTGATTGCGGGCGTGGTCGAGGACGCCCGCGCGCGGGGCGCTGCGTCCGTGGTCATCACGTTCTTCCCCCACCCCAAAGTCGTGTTCGGGCGCGCGCCCGCCCTGTATCTCACCCTGCCCGACGAGAAAGCCGACATGATGCGAGCGATGGGCATCGACGCGGTGGTCAGCCTGCCGTTTGATCAGGCCACGATCGCGACCAGCGCCAGCGATTTCATTGCCCAAATGCGCCGCCAATTTGGGATGAGCAGTTTGTGGATGGGTCAGGACTTCGCGCTGGGCAACCGGCGGCAGGGCACGCCGGACTTCCTGCGCGCCCGGGGCCGCGAACAAGGCTTTGCGGTGTCGATCGTGCCGCCGGTGCTTGCGGCGGCGGTGCCGGTGTCGAGCACGCGCATCCGTGAGGCGGTGCTGCGAGGCGATCTGCATGAGGCGGCCGAGTGTCTTGGCCGATCGTTCAGTGTCGCCGGAGAAGTCGTCGCGCCACGCCGGGTGAAGGTGCCGGCCGACCACGTCTTGCCGCCACAAGGCGCCTATCCGGTCTTTGCCTGCGGCGCACTCAATCATGCCCGCCTGCGCGCCGACGCGCCGACCATGATCGATCTGGCGACGCCGGTCGAGGATTGTGAGGCGGTGGTAGTGGAGTTCATCTAGTATGCTCCGCCGCACATTTGAGCAATTGGCCAACGATTCGCGCATCGAAGGGGTCGTCTTGCGCCTCGACTGCGCCGCCAGCGCCGCGATCTACCAGAGCCTGCGCGGCCTGATCGCCGGCCTGCGCGCCGTCGGGAAGCGGGTCGTGGCGTATGCCGAGCGATTTGGTCCGATTTCATATTACCTGGCCTGCGCCTGCGATCAGATCGTGATGCCGCCCGAAGCCGAATGGAGCGTGCTCGGGTTTGAGCGCGAGTATGTGTTCCTGAAAGACGCCCTCGAGTGGGCGGGCATTGGAATCGAAGCGGTCCGGGTATCGCCCTTCAAGTCGGCCCCCGACCAGCTCACCCAGACCGGCTTCAGCGCCGAGTCGCGAGCACAGGCCGAGGCGCTGCTCGACGCCGTCTACGAGACGGTCGTGGCAGGGGTGGCGGCCGGGCGCCACCTCAGCCCCGAGAATGTCCGCGAGCGCATCGACCATGCGCCATACAAGGCCGATCAGGCCGTCGCGCTCGGCCTGATTGACGCGACGCGCTATGAGGATGAGTTGCGCGATTTCGTTGTGCCAGGCGCTGCCGCGGACAAACCCGCCGGGATGCCAGGTGGTCTGCGCGCGCGGATATCGGCATTTCTGCGCGAACCCCGCGCGGCGGTGCGGCGCCGGCGCGAGCGGCCCGCCTTGCAGACCTATGCCGAGGCATGGCGCGCGCTGCTGCTGCCGGACATTGACTGGGCGGACCAATACGTCGCGGTAATCCAACTCGAGGGCGCCATCATCGAAGGCAAGTCCAGCCCGCCATCGCCCCTGCCTTTGCCCTTCGTCGGCGATCGGGCCTCGGGGGACGAGACGATTGCGGCAGCGTTTCGCGCGGCCGAGAACGACCCGGAAACGGCTGCGATCGTGCTGGTCGTGGATTCGCCCGGCGGTTCGGCCCTCGCCAGCGATCTCATCGCCCGCGAGCTGCGGCGGATCCGGACGAAGAAGCCGATCGTGGTCTACATGAACGGGGTGGCCGCCAGCGGCGGCTACTACGCGGCGGCGCTGGCCGACTTCATCGTCGCCCAGCCACTCACGGTGACGGGCAGCATCGGGGTGTTCGCGCTCAAGCCCACCGATAGCGGGGTCTACGACCGGCTGCGGGTGCGCCGCACAACACTCAGTCGCGGTGCGCGGGCCGGGCTGTATGGCACGGCCAGGGCCTTTGATGATGATGAACGTGAGGCGGTCATCCAGTCGATCGGCCGGACCTACGCGGCCTTCAAACGGATCGTCGCCGACGGGCGAAAACTTGACCTCGATGCAGTAGAGTCCGTCGCCGGCGGGCGGGTGTGGACTGGTACGATGGCGCTCGAACGCGGGCTGGTGGATGCGTTGGGGGACTTCCAGGTGGCCCTGAACAAAGCGGCCGAATTGGGCAAGATCCCGGCCGACAAACGCGCGCCGTTTTGGGTGGTGTCGCCGCCGCGCGGGTTCAGTTTGCCGTCGCCGTTTATCGATCCCGCCGCGCTCACGCGATCCGTGATGGACGATACTCAGCAGCGCATTCGCCGGATCATGAGCGGCCGGGCCTGGGCCCAACTGCCCTTTGAGGTGGGCCTCTTTGACTAAATGAAACCAGCAAATGTCATCGCTCGCGAAATGCGGAGTCTATCCGCCGATTTCGCCGATTTCCGCCGATTCCTTTTCCTTGTCGGTGCGGCGCACATGCAAAACCGGTATCCCGAGACGATATCCCCCGGCTTAGCCGGGGGGTATCGTCTCGGAAACCGGTTTTGTTGATGCTTCTTAGGCTGACATGCTCATTCAACACCTGTCGCTGACCAACTTTCGCCTGTACGCGCGGCTGGAGCAGGACTTCGCGCCCGGGCTGACCATCATCCAG
>JBDSIP010000520.1:0-3177 GCA_039917915.1 Thermoflexales bacterium | reverse complement strand
CCAGGACGGGCGTGTGTATGCCTATCTGGACGTTCCGCCGGTGGTCTATCGCGACTTGCTGGCCGCCGAGTCGGCCGGCCGCTATTTCGCCTGGTTCATCAAGACCACGTTCGAATGCCAGCCCGTGGAGTAACGCATGCCCAACGTCGCCGCCATCGCCACATTCGCAAGCACCCTGACCGCCAATGTCGAGCGGGTCATCGTCGGCAAGCGCAATGTCATTGAACTTATGGCCGTTGCCCTGCTGTGCGATGGCCACGTGCTGCTCGAGGACGTGCCCGGGGTGGGCAAGACCATGCTCGCCCGCGCCGTCGCGGCAAGCATCGGCGGATCCTTCAAGCGCCTGCAATGCACCCCCGATTTGTTGCCCAACGACGTCACAGGCGTGTCGGTCTTCAACCAGGCCAGCAGCGACTTTGTCTTCCGGCCGGGCCCGGTTTTTGTCAATGTCCTCCTCGCGGACGAGATCAACCGGGCCACACCGCGCACCCAGGCGGCCCTGCTCGAGGCCATGCAGGAGCGCCAGGTGACAATCGACGGCGAGACCCGGCCGCTGCCCCGTCCCTTCCTCGTCCTGGCGACCGAGAACCCAGTTGAATTCGAAGGCACCTTTCCCCTGCCCGAAGCCCAGTTGGACCGCTTCCTGATGCGGATTGGGCTCGGGTATCCCTCCCAGGCCGACGAGAAGAGACTCCTGACGGCGTTGCGGCGCGAGCATCCGATCAACGATATCGGATCCGTGTCCGACAGCGCGGCGCTGATTGCCGCCCAACGCGACGTGTGGGAGGTGCACATAGACGATTCGCTCGAGGACTACATCGTGCGCCTGACGACGGCGACGCGCCTGCACCCGGATCTTGCCCTGGGCGCCAGCCCGCGAGCCAGTCTGGGCTTGTTTCGCGCCTCGCAGGCTCTGGCGGCGGCCCGCGGCCGAGATCATGTGCTGCCGGATGACATCAAACTGCTCGTCCCGCATGTGCTCCCGCACCGCCTCATCGTCAAGCCCGAGGCCGAGTTGCGCGGGCGGAATGCCCGCGGCGTGGTGGCCCAGATCCTGGAGACGACCGAGCTCAGGTTGTAGACAGCCCGCATGCGCAGCTTACTGCCGTTGCTGGTTGCGCTCATCGCGATCGCCGCGTTCTTTCGCGACGACGCGCTGTTGACTCTGGTCTACTTCCTGGTGGCGGCCGGCGTGCTCAGCGTGCTCTGGACGCGGCGCGCGCTGCGCAACGTTCAGGTGGGACGGATCATCGACGCGCGCGCCTTTGTGGGAGACCGGGTCCCAATGCGGGTCCGGCTGCGCAACGCCGGGCTGCTCCCCGTGCCCTGGATCCATGTGCAGGACAGCCTGCCCTCGGAAGTGATCTTCAGCCGGCCCACCCGCTCGGCATTCTGGATGGGCCCAAAGACCACCACTGAATTCGCCGTGGAACTGCAGCCTAGCAAGCGCGGCTATTACCCGCTTGGCCCGATCACCACCCGCGGCGGCGACCTGTTCGGGCTGATCGGCGATATGTCGCTCAGGTCACCGATCCAGTACCTCACGGTCTTTCCGCGGATCGTCCCGCTGGCGGCGCTTGGGCTGCCCTCGCGATCGCCGCTCGGCACCCTGCGCCACACCCAGCCCATTTTCGAAGACCCGACCCGCCCGCGCGGGAAGCGCGAGTATGCCAGCGGCGATTCGCTCAAACGGGTGGACTGGAAAGCCAGCGCGGCGACCGGAAAGCTGCAGACCCGCGTCTATGAACCCTCTGTATCGCTTGAGACCGTTATCGCGCTCGATCTTCGGATTGACAGCTATCCTGAAAAGGCGGTCCATGACGGGAGTGAACTGGCGGTCGTTGCCGCGGCATCGATCGCAAACTGGGTTGTCGCCCATGGCCAGCCAATTGGGCTGCTGACGAATGCCATCGACCCGGCGGCGGGCCGCCAGGAAGCGCGCAACCTGCTCCCGCGCAAGGGCCGCGGGCATCTGATGACGCTCCTCGAGACGCTGGGCCGGGCGCAGTTGGCGGTGGGCCGGGAACTGGCCCAGACGCGCCCGCTCGAGCGCCTGCTTGAAGAGGACGGTCCGCGCCTGAGTTGGGGCATGACCCTGGTCGTCATCACCGGACGGGCAGACAGCAGCATCTCGGAACGGTTGAAGCCGCTCGCGCGGGCGGGGGTGAACTGCGTGTTGATCCTGGCCGCGCCCGTAAACGATATCGCCCTGCAGGCGTTGCGGGCCCAGGGCCGGCGCTATCGGTTCGAGGTCTGGCAGGCGGTCGACCGGAGCAGCCTGTTTCAGGAACGTCCATGAAACGCGCGCTACAGCCGTTTGTGGCGTTCAACCACATGCTCATCGCCGGGCTGGCCGCCTGCGTGTCCGCCACCGCGCTCGACCTCTTCGGGCAGTTTCAACGGGGCGCGGATGAAGGTTACATCGTGCCGTTGTGCTTTCTGGCGGGCGCGCTGGCTGCGACAATCACCCGCCTGGTCAGGCCGCACGACGCCCTGACCCCAAGCTGGTTCACCCAGCGCCTGCCCGAGCTCATCGGGCTGGCCGTCGTGACCCGCCTGTCTGGACTGGCCTGGCACCTCGCCGGCGACTTTCGCGCCGAGTCGGAGCTGTTCAGCGGGGATCTGGGCGCGTGGCTCGTGGGCGCCGGGTTTGTCTGGGCATATCTGGCGGTCGTCATCGGCTGGTTCATCAGCGCAACCCTGGCAGGCCGCTTCGCCGCGCTCGAACCCGACGAGCGTCTCATTCGTCTGGAGCAGGAAGGCAGCGTACAGATCGATCGCACCTTTACCCGCGACGAAATCGTCAACGCTGTGCTGGGTCTGGCGATGACGGTAGTAGTGTTCACGACGCTGGTCCGGGTGATCACGGGCGGCGCGATGGGCGGAGTCTCACGCATCGTGCTGAGTTTTGCCCTGGTGCTCGGATTGCTCAGCCAGTCGCGGCTGGCCCTGCTGCGTCTGATCTGGGCGCGCGAACGGGTCGACGCAAAACCTGGCCTGAGCAGGCGTTGGGCGGCGCTGACGGCGATTTTCCTGGGAGCCCTGGCGGTGCTGGTCCTGCCTCTGTCGACTGGCTACGCCCGTGACTTTCTGCGTTTTCTCAACTTCGCCCTGAACATTCTGATGTATGTGCTGTCGGTGCTGGCCTGGCTCCTGATTGGGGTGGTCGCCGGGCTT
>JBDSIP010000519.1:0-3516 GCA_039917915.1 Thermoflexales bacterium | reverse complement strand
GGCTCGGCAGGCGCTAGGGGCGCCGGGCTGAGTTGCGGATATTCGATGCGTGGATGATACGCCCCGCGCAGGGTCTCAACAAAGGACTGCGCGGCGAGTTCGAGGTCGCGCAGGGTGAGGCCACTGCCGTCCAACTGATGATCGGACACGCGCTCGGCGATGACCTTGCGAACAATCTGGTCCATCTCTTCCGGCCGCGCCGGGCGAAGCGCCCGGACGGTGGCCTCGCTTGCGTCGGCAAGCATCACCAATGCGGTCTCGCGCCGTTGCGGTGTGGGACCCGGATAACGATATGGCGTCTCCTCTACGGGCGTCGGGCTCGCACTTTGGGCCCGGACGTAGGCCGATCGCGTCACCATCGAGCCCTGATGCTCGGCGATGAAGGCGGCGATCGTGCTCGGCAGGCGGTATTCGCGGGCCATCCGCATGCCGTCCACGATGTGGTTGTGCAAGATGCGGGCGCTGGTCAGCGGGTCGATGTCGCCGTGCGGATTCCTGTCGCGATCGAGCTGATTCTCGATGAAGAAATACGGGTGAGCGGTCTTGCCGATGTCGTGATAATAGGCGCCCACCCGGGTGAGCAGCGCATCGGCGCCAATCCGGTCGGCGGCGTGCTCGGCAAGATTGGCAACCAAAAGGCTGTGATGATAGGTCCCCGGAGCGCGGCTCAACATTTGTTTGAGCAGCGGATGTGACGGACGGGCCAGCTCGTTCATCTGGATGGCGCTGGGCAGATCGAAAACGACCCCGACGAGATACAGAATGGCCAGCGACAGCGCGGCGGAAATGATGCTGCTGGCAAACGCGCCAACCACATACAGCGCGATCTGGCCCAGATCCGTGGCCAGATATCCAATCGCGTGAAAGGCGATGATGACGCACAGTTGGGCGAGAAAAGCCCAGATGCCGGCCCGCACAAAATCGCCCACCCGCTCGGATCGACGTATGCTCAGGCAGGCCACGATGCCGCCGCAGACATACAACGCGGCGAATTCGATCGGGCGCTCGAGCGCAATCCCGATCAGGCTGCCGGCGGCGGCGGCCGTCACCACCCCGACCAGGTTGCCCGACCAGGCGCCCACAACGATCCCGAGGGCGACCATGGGAGCGAGATAGGGGATGAAACCCCGGCCGGGCAGCAACAGGCGGCCCAGCACGATGGCGGCTATGATCAGCAACGCGCTGAGGGCCGTTTCGCGCAGCGGCCGCTCCTGCAGGTTGTGGTCTTCGCCATGGCGCTGGCGCCACATCGCCAGCCCGATCACGCCCGTCGTCAGGGCGCTGAGGGCCAGGGCATTGATGATGTCCGCCCAGGTGATGGTCGGCCGCCGCAGATTCAGTTTGTCCAACGTTTCAACGTCGGCCAGGCCGATGACCTGGCCGCTCCGGAGGATGATCTGATTCAATTCGTAGACCGTCTGAACCGGCGTCACCGCCGCGCGGGCATTCCGTTTCGCGGCCTCGGTTGCGGCAGCGTCAAAGCTTACATTTGGGGCGAGCAAGGCCGAGGCGATCGCGGTGATGATCGCGGCCTCATCGGTGGAGAAACTCAAGCTGACCTGGCTGGGCAGCCGCGCGCGCGCGACGTCGATTGCATCCGGGCGAAGCAGGTCGCGCAGGTTCTGATCGAGCAGGACGATGGTCTGGGCATCGATTCGGGTCCAGACCGCATCAGACGGGCGCAGGATCGAGCGGGCGGAAGCCTCATCAATTTTGAGCAGGGGCAGCGCCACGAGTTGGCGGATCTTGTCGGTGTCGCTCAGGTCGGGGGTGCCGCGGATTCGGGCGATGCGATCGAGGGTCTCGCGCGCCGTCGCAAGCTGCTTGCGCGCCACTTGCGCGTCGGGCGGTGAGTAGATCGGGGCGACGTTGGCCTCGGCCGCATCGCGCAGGTTGCGGGTGAGCAGATCGGAAGTGATTGTCACCTTGCTCGGGGCCCGAATGTCGCGCGGCGCGACCATGCCCGCCTCCAGGGTCGCCCCGCTACCGATAAAGAAGCGCGTCAATTGCGCCAGGGTGATACCCAAGAAGGCGCCAACCCCGACCGTGACGAGGGCCAAGGTTCGCGCGCGACCGGTGAACGACAGTTTGGGCGGGATCACGGAGGGTTACTTCAACAGGTCTCGGACAACCTCATTCACCAGTTTGCCGTCCGCGCTGTCTTTGACTTTGGGCAGGAGGGCCTTCATCACTTCGCCCTGTTGTTTGGGCGATTTGGCGCCGACCTCGGCGATGACCTGGCGGGCGATCTCGGCGATCTGCTCACGCGACATCTGGGCCGGCAAGTAGGCTCGGAGCATGACAAGCTCAGTCGTCTGTTGCGCGACGAGGTCCTCTCGGCCGGCATTCTTCGCCTCGAGCAAGGATTCCTCATGCTGCTTGATCTCGCGCCGGATCAGGGCCAGGATATCGGCATCGGAGAGCACGCCGGCGCGCGCGTCGACGCGGGCTTCGATCTCCTCATTCTTGATCGCCGCGTTGATGAGGCTGAGGACCATCTTGCGGGTGGCGTCCCCGCTCCTAAAGGCGTCCTTCAGGTCGGACAGGATCTTCGATTTCAAGTGCGCATCCATAGGATTAGGGAGTTTACCGCATGGTGTTCCGAAAAACGAACAATGCCCGGCTTCGCCGGGCATTGTTCGTTTTTCGAATCCTCGAAAATGATTTACGGCATATCGGGATTCAGGAGGCGGGCGCTCTGGCGACGGCTCTTGCGGAGCTTGGCCGCGCGCTTGCGCTTGTCAACGATGCTCGGCTTTTCGAAAAAACGGCGCGCACGAACCTCCGCGAGAACGCGGTCGCCCTGCACCATCTTGCTGAACCGCCGAATCGCGGACTCAAAGGTCTCGTCGTCTTCGACGATAACACGGGTTGCCACTTAAAAAATCACCCACTTCGCTGCCGATATTTCGGTAAGCAGCCGGCCAGCAGTATACCCTGCCTTCCGGTGTCAGGGAAAAAGGGGCGAGATCACAATCCGCGCGCTTCGTGCGGGGATTGTGATCTCGCCCCCAGTTCTTAGAATGACTTCTAGACAACTGCCGCGCCGGTCTCGAGCCGGATGCCGGGGCCCATCGTGGCGGCCACGGTGATGCGCCGGATGTAGTTGCCCTTGGCCGCTGCAGGCTTGGCCTTGCGGATCGCGTCGAGGAAGGCGTCCAGATTCTCGGCCAGCTTGTCCGGGGGAAAGCTCACCTTGCCGACCGGCACATGGATATTGCCTGTTTTGTCGAGGCGAAACTCCACGCGTCCGGCGCGAGCCTCTCTCAGCACCCGCGGCAGTTCAGCCGCCGGAGCGACCGTGCCTGCCTTGGGGTTTGGCATCAAGCCGCGCGGGCCGAGGATGCGGGCGACGCGCCCGACCTTGCCCATCACGTCCGGAGTGGCGATCGCGACGTCGAAGTCGGTCCAGCCGCCCTGGATCTTGGCGATCCACTCATCGGTGTCCGCGACAAAATCTGCGCCGGCTTCGCGCGCGAGACGCGCGCCGTCGCCCTGGCAAAACACCAGGATCCG
>JBDSIP010000518.1:0-15740 GCA_039917915.1 Thermoflexales bacterium | reverse complement strand
GCCGACGGTGCCGTACGTAAGGACAGCCTATGACGCGCTGGGGCGGCTGGTGGCGGAGACTGCGCCGGATGGGACCCAGACGCGACACTGGTATGTGATCGACAACGCGACGCAGTATGGCTATATCCCGACCAATCTCTGGCTGCACTCGGTGGCCGACGCCAATAACCAGGGCAAGCACTACATCAGCGATGCCATTGGGCGGCAAGTCAAGGTTCGCGAATTGGAGAGGACGGTTGGTGGGACCTATACCCTGCTGAGCGAAACGGGCTACGCCTACGACGCGGCGGACCGGCTGACGACCGTGACCGACACTCTTTTGAATGTCACCCAGATCAGCTATGACGCGCTTGGCCGCAAGATCGGAATCGTCGACCCTGACATGGGTGCGTGGAGCTACGGCTACAACGCCCTCGGTCAGCTCACGAGCCAGACCGATGCGCTGAGCCAGACAGTGGTATTCGGCTATGACGCCCTGGGCCGGATGACGGCCAAGAGTGCGCGCGTGACGGAGACGACGGTCTACGAAGCGGAAAGCGCACCCTACGCGCATGTGAGCGGGTGTGGCGGCGCGGTCACCAGTGCCGGCGCCGGGACCGCGTGGGTGGGCGCCTGCGACAGCTACTTCACCGTTGGGCCGTATGCCGCGCCGCTGCGAGCAGGCCCGGGCCAGAGCGCCGTGTTCAGGCTCGCGATCACTTCGACCCAGATCGCGAGTGACCCGACGATTGTCGCCAAGATCGACGTCGTCGACTGGACGACGGGCCAGACGCTGGCCGTGCGCGAACTGGCGCGCAGCGAGTTTGGGGGCGGGATCGCAAACTATCGGGAGTTCGCCCTTTCATTTGATACGACGGGTCGCGAGACACACCAACTCGAGTACAGAGTCTGGGGGTATTCGGGCAACGAGACGATCGCCCATGACCGGACGACGCTCCTGTGGGCGACACCGCTGGCGAGCTACCTATATGACCAGGGGACGAACGGGATTGGGCGGCGGGCGCGGATGACCGACACGACCGGCTACAGCGCGTGGGCCTACGACCCGCGCGGGCGGACGTTCGAGGCCAAAAAGCAGGTTTATCCGTACCCCGGGGTGTACGTGGCAACGTTTGGCTACGACGCGGCGAATCGGCTGATCTCAAACACGCTGCCTGGCGGGTCCGAGGTCGTCACCACGACCTACGACGGGGCAGGGCAGCCCTTCAGCCTGTATGCCGCTGGCAGCCCGTTCGTGCAAAGCGCGCTCTACAACGCGCTGGGCGGGCCGACCCGGGTGAAGTATGGCAACGGGCTGGACCAGGTCAACGGCTACTTTGGGCTTGACTTCAATCCCGGCCCGACGGCGGGATTTGGCCGGCTGCGCAACACTTGCGTGATCACGTCCGCCCTCGCCTGCGTGGACACGACCACGAACGCGTTGTTCAACACGGTCTATGCCTACGACAAGGTTGGCAATGTGGCGGCGATCACCGATGTCATCCACGCCGACCGGGTAAACGCGACCTACGATGCCCTCGACCGGTTGACCAGCTTCCGCCAGGATCCAAACCTTGGCACGATGTTGCCGACGATCTCCGAGACCTACGCTTACAACCAGATCGGCAACTTGACCGGGCGGTATGGGGTGAGCGCGACGGGCAATATCAGCTACGGCCAGGCGGGCGCGGCCCGACCTCATGCGGCGCTGGCGACCGCAAGGGGCGACCGGTATGGGTATGACGCGAACGGCAACATGACTGTTCGCGCCGAAGTATCGGGAACCCAGGTATTCACCTACACCCAGGCATGGACGATCGACAACCGGGTGGCGGTGATCACCAAGACGGATGGCGCGGGGGCGATCCTGGCAGTGACCCGTTATGCCTACGACGGCGACGGCACGCGGGTGAGGAAAGACGACCCGGACGGGACGACGCTGTATGTCGGCCCGACCGAGGCCATCATCGGCGGGGCGGGGACGGCGACGGTCGAGTATCTCGACGACGCGAGCGGCTTAACGCCGGCCGGCTACGTCGCAACGCGCCGAGAGCCGGTAGCGGCCGGGCTCACCCGGGTCTTCACCAGCGCACCGCCGCTGGCCGGCATGGGTGGCGAGCCCTACGCCCTGCGCTGGCAGATCTGGCTGACGGTGCCGGTGACGGACACCTACGCCTTCGCCGTCTACGGCGATGACGGTTTCTCGTTCAGTGGGAATGGGCTGGTAGTGACCAACACGACGGCCCAGGTCGCGATCACCAAAGAAAGCGGATCGAGCCTGACCCTGTATCCAGGGGTTCCGTACAACTTCTCGCTGACCTATCTGAACTACACGACGACGACGGCGGGGGTGGTCCAATTGCTATGGCGCCGGGCGGGCGGAAGCCTTGAATTGGTCCCGGCCGAGGCGCTGCACGCCCGCAATCGGCGGGAGTATTACAGCTTTGGTGGCACAATCGTGGCGATGAAGGAAGGCGTCCTGAGTGGCGGCGCGCCCCGCACGCTCACCTATCTACACGGCGACCATCTCGGCAGCGCTTCGCTGGCGACGAGCATCACCGGGACGGTGGTCTCGCAAATGAGATACACGCCGTATGGGGAATTGCGTTGGGCGAGCGGCGCGGACATGCCGACAGACAAGCGCTTCACCGGGCAAATGGCCCAGTCCGCGGGGTATGTTGGCTCGTTATACGACTATTCCGCCCGGTTCTACAGCCCCGCACTGGGCCGCTTCGTGAGCGCGGACACGATCGTACAAAATCCACGTGATCCAGAGTCGCTGAATCGATATGCATACGCAAGAAACAGTGTCCTGAAGTACGTTGACCCAAGTGGTCATTGTTTTCTTTTGGCGGGCTTTGACACTGTCGCTTGTGTTGCCGTGTGGGCTTTGGTGGCTGCCGGCGCCGTGGCTTATGAATCGAGCCCCACTGCGCAAGCTCAAAACCGGGATGCGGCGCGGGCGCTGCAGACTGCAATAGACGGCACTGAGGCGGCGTATCGTCAGTCTTTAGATACCGTTCAATCGCTATTTGCCGGAGCAATATTGATCGGGGTAATCGAGAGCCAGCGCGGAATTGCGACGTTAGCAAAACGACCAACTGCACGGGATTTGACTGACGACGAGGAAGAACACATCGGTAGAATCGCGGATGCAGGTGAGTTTCTCGGCAAGCATCCAGATCTTGCGGACGAGGCCGAGAGAGAGAGAAACGGGGAAATCTTGCCACCAGGACGCGGTCACCCCGGAGAGGCGCGAGAGAAAATCGCCATGCTCAAACGCAATGTTGAAACTCTTGAGAATGCCTTGAAAGCTCGATTGACAGATGGTGCGAGACGGAAAGTGCAAGAGGCCATCAAAGCGGCCGGAGAACGGATAGGGGAAATACAACGCGAACTCAACGCCAGGAATGGCGGGGAGGGCGGCGCTCCATGAAGTTCAGCGAACGCTACTCGATTAACCTGGATTTTGTCGCTGATATGGCTTGGATAGAAGCCGCATTATTCCACCCAGAAACAGCTCCATTTCGCGGATATCCGAGCGAGCTGCTCAGAAAAATTCACGCATATGCAGAAGATCGGAACATTGAGGCTCGTGATATGTTTCTTCGCTACCTTGCAGCGATGAACGATGTCCCCCTGACATTCTCGTTTCGCACACTTGAAGTTGCCAGGGGGCTTGTGGGGGCTTTGGGGTTTCACTGGACGGACTTCGGCGATGCCATTGACCCATTGTTAAATGTTCTTCGCAGATCCGATTGCCCCGATGATCTACGTGGAATAATCTTTGCGGCGTTGGGTTGTCTGGATGCCGATGCAGTTATCCCGGACTGCATGGACGTACTGTGCAACGCCCAATCGTCAGATTATGTGCGAGATTTAGCAATAGGCTGCCTGCTTGATCTCGCGAGGATTCATGACCGCAAAAAGGTCCCAGCGATTACGCGCGCGCTAGGTTCGGTTGAACATATGACTCTCGCTGCCGTTACAGTAAGACCACAGTTGATGCAATTGCTCGCCTCGTTGGGCTATTGAAGATTGATAAGGCAAATGGCCGCTGCATTGTCGACACATCATATTGGCATTGGTCGAGTTGCACATGTCACGCGAACCCTGATCTACGTGTTTGGCGACCATCTCGGCTCTGCCTCGCTGGCGACAAACGCGAGCGGGGCGGTGGTATCGCAGATGCGTTACACGCCGGGAGCCTGCCCTGAGCGCGCCCGCTACTGCGGGCCGCGAAGGGGCGAGCTGCGCTGGACGAGCGGCGTGGACATGCCGACGGACTTCACGTTCACATCGCAGCGTGCGGGCCCGCCGGGATATGTCGGCTCGCTCATGGATTATGTCGCCAGAGGTTATTCTCCTGCGTTGGGCAGGTTCGTGAGCGCGGACACGATTGTGCCGGGGGCGGGGAATCCGCAGGCGTTCAACAGATACATGTATGTGCTCGGGAATCCGCTACGCTTGACTGATCCCACGGGTCATTGTCCAAAAGGTGACGCTGAGTGTCAGAAGCGCGACAAGCAACTCGAGACCACACTTGGCTATCGCCCCGACGGCGTTGACATTTGGGAGACTGGCGACTTCGACGCCATTCTGAATCTGCTCAGCAAAGGCTTCATGTTTGATGGCCTGCGGTGGTCAGCTCACACATTGAACTCTGTCGCTTCCGGTATTGAGGAAATGGTCGCCAAATACGGCGAGAAGCGTGCCTATGGCGCGATGGAGTTCGGTCGCCGCGGAAAGATATCGCTGGTGAACAAGCCCGCTGGTCATGCGTCTGGACAGGGGGGATGGGCATACCCCGACGAGAGGAAAATAGAACTGTGGTTAACGGATGATGACAACGTCAAAAACGCATGGGCGGTGGTTCATGAGCTGGGTCACTTTGTGGACTTGAATGCAGGCGGCGGACAGTATTCGTCGTACGGCGCGGAGTGGACATCGAAAACGGGCCGCGTTGGGATTGGACTACTTGGGATCTTTTGGTTCCAAAGTGCAGAGGGGCAGAGCGGCGCCACGAGCACGTATGCCCTTCAGAATCCGCGCGAAGACTTTGCCGAATCGTTTGGTCGGTCGGTTTTTGCAGACTATGCCCTATACGATGCAAATCCCTTCAATCCAAAGAACCGGAATATTGATATGAACCGACAACAGGCGCTTACAACTGCCATGGACACGTGGAAGTAGTCACAGGAGGTGATGTGCCATGAAGCGGAAGCTTGTCATGCTGTGCGTGGTGTCGGTAGTGTTGGTCTTGGCCGCGTACCTTGTGGTCAACAAAAGCATCGTGGCGAAGCCGCCACCGGGGAGCTGGGAGTACCGTTTTCTGAATGGGATTGGTTGCCGCGCGCCGTGCTGGGAGAACCTCACCCCGGGCGTTTCAAAACAAGATGCGCTTACTCGAACTTTGGTGTCTGACGGCCAGTTCAGACTAGGGCAGACCCGGTTTTCTCCGTCGAATTCGCTGCTGGGTGCCGGTGGTTTTGATCTCCATGAGGTTGGGTCTGCGAGCGACCGCATCGGCGTGATCACGTTTGAGTACCCTGCGGATGGCCGCGTCACGGCGATCATCCTGAAGAGCCGCTACATTCTGGAGCTGGGCGAATTGATAGCGTTGCTTGGGCAACCTTCAGATGTCGTGATCAATGTGTTTCCGCCGTATCCGGGAAAGGTGCCGCCTATACCCGCTTGGGAGGTGGGCATGTTTTTTGAACAAGCCTCGACCTACGTGCGCGCTCGATCCAATGCGTTTGAGAACCTCGACGTGAATGCAAAGCTGGATATCGGCGAGATCGTGTTCTTGGATGTGAGCTGGGATCACGATACGGCATTGGCAAAAATGGGCGTTCAAAAAAAGTTCAGTGCGACGCCTTGGCGTGGGTATATGCCTCTGTCCGACTATTGCCATGCATTGGGTCCTCAAAGCTGGTGTCCATAGTGTCGCAGATGCGCCACAAGCCGTATGGGGAATTGCGTCGGGCGAGCGGTGCGGACATGCCGACAGACAAGCGTTTTACCGGGCAGATGGCCCAGACCGCGGGGTATGTGGGTTCGTTGTACGACTATTCCGCGCGATTCTACAGCCCCGCCCTGGGCCGCTTCGTGAGCGCGGACACGCCGACGGACTTCACGTTTGTATCGCAGCGGGCTGGTAGTTACGGTACCATTGTTATGTCTGCCCGGGAGTATTTGCCGTCGCTTGGCCGCTTCTTGAGCGCCGACAGTATAGTCCCCGGAGCGGGCAATCCGCAAGCCCTAAATCGCTACGCGTATGTCTTCAATTCACCTCTCAAATTCGTGGATCCCGATGGCCACGGACCGATCTGCCCCAACTGCCAATTTGGCCCGTTCGCCAACTTCTCTTTCGCAGAGTTTGTGGCGGGTTTCTCGCTCCAATATGCCGACAATCTTGCTCTGGGCATTCCGAGTGGCGCAGTTGAGCAAGTGAATGATGCGTTGACGACCAATCCCTCTGAGGCTTTCCAGAGTGGCCGTCAGGCGGCGGACGTCGTTGGGTTCTTGCAGGGTGCCGCAGAACTTGTCGGAGGCATCGCGGGCGCGGTCACGCTTTCTGGTGGGGAGGTTGTTTGCGTTGCGGGAACTGCCGGTCTGTGCTTGGCGGCTGCCCCGGCTGTGATCGCGATCGATGCTGGCGCCTTAGCATTGGCGGGCCATGGCGCCGCCATGATGCACCACTCCGCTGCGTGTCCCGGATGCGGTACAGAGAACACAACGATCCAGCGCACGAAGGGAAAGATCGCCGACAAGCAGCACATCGATCCAGCACAACTGGGTCGTGATGGGTTGTCGGCCTACTGCAGGAATTGCAGTCCCATTGAGAAGGCGAAATGGACGACCTCAATCGATGAACTTCGCGAGTTCGCACGTAGAATCGGTCTTGACCCGGCGAAAGCGGCTGTCTACACCGAGGAATTTGGTGGAAAGGGTCACTACTCGCTCTTTGTTGACGCGTTTGGTGCTGATGGGAAGCTATTGCCCGAATATGGGGATCTGATTGATAACTTCTTTAGAAGGTAGGAATTGTTATGAACGAGTGGAGTCCGTCGGTTATTCAATCACTTGAGCGTGGGATTTCGGCTCTGTTGGCGCGAAAGCCTGACGAAGAGTGCGAATTCATCCTGCAATTCGAGGAACACCACCCTGACTACTCCAGCGCGATTCTGGCATGGGTTCTTGGTCACAACTCCTCCTACGTCGGGACCCGAATTTGGGCGGCAACTCGGCTTTACGAACGCGATCCGCACCAAGTAGAGAGCCTGACGAGAACACTTCTGTTTTCGGCGGACCCTGATGACCGTGACACTGCAATCTCATCTCTTATCGAGTTACCGCAATTGCCTTTTGTCGAGGATACAAGACTGATTCTCAAGGATGAGTATCAGTACCTACAGATACTTGCAGCCGAGTATTTTGTATTGCACTCCCGAGGACACGAAGTTTCGGAGTTAGTCGAGGCGCTCTGTCGATCAAGCAAGGATCAAATTCGTCAACAAGCTTTGTTGCTGAGAGAACGGATTTGACGTGGCTGCAATGGGCAACGTTTGGGCCATTTGTGGACTTGGAGGTAGGCGGGCTTGGGCTGAACGGGCTAGCAGACGACGGACTTATCCTGAGGCGATACGCACTCCCCACACGAAAAGAGACAGCGACCTTGGCGGGCGGCCCTGTCTCTCTCCGGCTCGGGTTGGGGGTGAGATGAGTCTACACGGGTTTGGTCTCCGCCGCGGGCGTGGACAGGTGGAGCAAGCCCGCCCGGGCCTCGGCCAGATCATCGAGTTGGCGCGGGTTGAGGACGCCGGTGGTGCGGACCGCGTCGAGCAGGGCCACGATCTGGGCTGGGTTCAGGCCCTGTGGCCCGGACGGGCGCAGCCCGAGTTCGCGCTCGAGGCTGAGCATGGCCCGGGTGTAGTCGGCGGCGACCGTGCCGTCATATGATCGTGCGTAATCCCGGGTGGTCTGCAACTGGCGATGGCCAAGGATCGCCTGGACTTGCGGAAGCGGCATGGCGGCGTTCAGCAGGAGCGTGGCGCAGGTGTGCCGAAGCTGGTGGGGATGGGCGCGCACTCCGCAGCGGTTGCCGTACCAACGCAGGCGCTGGTAGCAGTAGCTAGCGGTCAGAGGCCGGCTGCGATCGAAGAAGACGGTGTCGGGGAGCTCGGCGTCCTCGCCGCGCACGGCCAGCCAGGCGTTGAGGGCATCGGCGGCCTGGGGGCTGAAGGGTGTGAGCCGGCTGCGCAGACCCTTGCTGTCCTCGATCCGGACCTGGCGGCGTTCCCAGTCGAGATCGGGCAGGCGCAGTCGGCGAATCTCGCCGGTGCGCAGGCCGGAGTGGAGCATGAGCAGGAACCAGGCCAGGTCCATGCCGGCGCGCCGGCGAATACCGGGCTCGGTGGCAAAGGTTTCGACTTCGATGGCGCGTTGCAGAGCGCGCGTGGCCTCAGGCGGCAAGTCCTTGGGCAGGCGGGCCGGGGCGCGCAGCGGGCGCACCTTGAGCATCCGGGCGCAAATCGGGTGGGCGTCATCGTGCAGCCACCACAGCCAACCGCGGAGCGCCGTCAATTCGCCGTTGAGGGTGGTCGGCGAAATACCGCTGGCGAGCCGGGCATCGGCGTAGGCGTACCAGCGGGCTGGGGTGATGTCCTCGGGCGCTTCGAGCGGGACGCCTGATGCGCGTATTTCGCGGAGCGGCCGCGAGATTGTCCACCACCAGTCGGAGGCGATCTCGGCGGCCCGCTCGGCGGGCCAGTTGCGGCGGCAGTGGGCGAAGTATGCGTCGAGCAAGGCCAGGATGGGCGCGGGCAGATTGAGCCGGTCGCGGAACGAGCGGCGGGGCGGCTTGACGGGCGGCGCGGGTTTGGGTTTGAGCGACAGGGCCCGCGACTGGCGCAGGCGGAGATACTCGGCGAGCTTGGCGATGCCCTTGAAGTAAGTCTGGCGGGTGGGCTCGCCCGGGTAGGTGGCCACGACCCAGGCGCGCAGGCGGGCGATGTCGGCTTCGGGATCGAGGTCGCGCCAGTCAGCGGCGACCAGGCTGAACAGGGCTCGGGCGGCCAGGCCATACAGATACTGGGCCGAGGGGCCGTAACCACTGAGGGTGAGCCAGTTGCGGAAGTGCTGGTAAAAAGCCTGATTGGCGATGGGCCAGCGTTTGACCGGCGCGAGGGGCAGGTCGGACAGGTGCAGGGATTCGCGCAGGGGTCTGGGCAGAGCGCCGCTCTTGATGTAGTCCCGGCGCGCGTCGGAGCGCGGCGGGATGCAGCCGGATTGAGCGGTGTCGTGCGGCGGATCCTGGCCGTAGAAGGACAACAGCGTGAGCGGCGCGACGGCGGGCCAGGCGGCCATCAACTGGTCAGAGGGCGACATCATGTGACGGCGCTGGCCGATGCCGAGGTAAGCGCTGAAGAGGTCGATCCCGCGCAGGTAGGCGGTTCGGGCTTCGAGCGGGAGGTCGGCGGCGGCGATGTGGGCGCGGGCGGCGGCAAGATCAGGCTCGGCGAGGTCGCGCCAGTGGCGCCGGTCGAGGCCGAGGACGGGCTGGATGGCCTCGCCGTAGACAAGGCGCCCAACGGCCGAATATCCGGCGTGATGGAGCCAGTTGCGGAAGTGCTGGACGAGGGCTTTGTTGGGCTGCAGGAGCGGCCCTGGTCGGCGCAGGGCGGGCAGACCGGGACAGCGGGCCACCCCCGCCCGGCGCGGGGAAGTCGGATACTTGTTGCCTGACACAGCGGGCGCCATCATCTGAGCATCCTCATCGGCCAGGCGCGCCCAGAGTTCGGCGGTGGAGGGGATGATGAGGATATTCATGGCCGGACCTCGGCTGCGGCGGGGCCACGCAGCGGGATGAGCGCGGCGACCTGGCGCATGGCGGCGTCGTAGCAGGCCATGGCGACGGGATCGGAGACGTGCAGATACACCTGGGTAGACTCGATCCGGCGGTGGCCGAGGAGGACCTGGATGGTGGTGACGGGGACACCCTGCTCGGTGAGGACGCGGGCGAAGGCGTGCCGGAGTTGGTGACAGGTGAACATGACCCCGGCCCGGGCGCAGGCGCGATCGAGCAGGCGGC
Source organism: Thermoflexales bacterium (assembly GCA_039917915.1). GTDB lineage: Bacteria > Chloroflexota > Anaerolineae > J036 > Brachytrichaceae > Brachythrix. The sequence goes on along the minus strand of JBDSIP010000518.1, from coordinate 5,668 downwards.
GGATGGAGGTGGTCGAGAAGGCGGCGTTGTCGCGCGAGAGGAAGACAGCCAGATCGTCGACGGCGGGGCGGCGGCGGAGCCACTCGCAGAGCGGATCAAGGGCGAAGCCGGCGATGAAGACAGACCGTTCGGTGTTGCCCTTGCCGATGACGGTGAGGCGGGGCAGCGCGCCCGGAGAGGGCTGGAGGCGAAGGCCATCGAGGGTGAGATTGCGGACTTCACCCAGGCGCAGGCCGCAGGCGAACATGAGGGCGAACATGGCCCGATCGCGCGGGTTGTGGACGACGGCGAAGAGGCGGGCGATGGTGGCGTTGTCGACATCACGGGGCAGGCGCGCGGGGCGCTTGATCCGATGACGGCGGGCGACAACGGGACAGACCGGCGCCTCGGGAGTGGTGATCTCGAGAAAGCTGAAGAAGGAGGCGACGGCGGCGAGTCGGCGGGTGATGGTGTTGGCTTTGTGCCCGCGTTCGAGGACTGCGGCGATGTACGCGTCGATGTCAGGGGCGGACAGGGCGCGCAGCGGGCGGCCGAACCAAGCGCGGATCAGCTTGAGGTCGTTGGGGTAGTGCCAGGTGGTGGCGGAGCGCGGGAAACGGCGATGAAGCCAGGCGGTGTAGGTGTCGAACTCGAGTAACATGAAAGAACCTCCGGAAGTGGATTGGCTTGAAGCGGCTAACTTCACAGGTCAATCTACTCTCGGAGGCTTAACTGGTTATGTAAACCGATGGTACCGTAAGGGCCCGCCGGGATATGTCGGCTCGCTCATGGATTATGTCGCCAGAGGTTATTCTCCTGCGTTGGGCAGATTCATCAGCGCGGACACCATTGTACCGGGGGCGGAGAATCCGCAGGCGTTCAATCGGTATGCGTATGTTCTTGGCAATCCACTTGCATATGTTGATCCGTCCGGACATATGGAGCAAGATTTTGGTGGTGGTCCGGCTTCCCTTCGCAAACTGATCGACATGTACTACTCCGGCTATTTTGACGGATGCTACATGGTTTCGTGCCAGGACATGGCCGCGTCAATATGGTTTCGACAGCATTCTGACTATTCGCTAGGCAACGACCCGGAGTTGCAGCCAGGAGAGGCCGGGGGCTGGGTGACTTTGGGTTATCTTGACAACAAGATGAGATCAAGCCAAGAAGTCACTTTTGACGATCTTTCGGCTTGGGCAAAGGAGTCGATGGCAACATGGTTCGACACTGGAGGAGCATTTGGATACATGGGAGGAGTTGTTTCAGACATCCAGCTCAATGGCGGTACGGCGCCGAGTTTTGGTGGGGCGCAACAGCAGGCGTGCAGTTTTGCGCCAGACACAAAGGTAACGACAGACGGCGGACCTGTATCAATCGCCGGCGTGGTCACGGGAACTCGGGTTTTGGCTTGGGACGAGACTACGAATGCGACCGGCTATTACCCGGTGACGAATGTGTGGGTGCACTCGGATCCTGTTCTGGTGGTACTAATTATCGACAGCGAAACGATCACGACGACGCCCGAGCACCCGTTCTATACGCCGATGCACGGCTGGCTGCCGGCCGCCGAGCTCTGGGTGGGCGCGGGGCTGCGACGGTCGGACGGCGGTGTGGGCACTGTCGAATCGACAACGACATTGACGCGCACCGAGCGGATGTGGAATCTCTCCGTTGCTACGGCCCATACGTATTACGTTGGAGTCGGTGGGTGGCTGGTGCACAACGCGGGAGGATGCCCAATTGTCAACAAGGGAAAGGCCGGGGTTGCCAGGGCGAGACAGGAAATCGAGAGTGATGGCGGCACATGGTTGGCAGACGAGATCACTTTCAAGACACCATCGGGGCGAACTACACGGTTCGATGGAGCATACCTGGACAGTAAAGGCAAAACGTGGCTCCTTGAGGTGAAAAATGGACTAACTGCCAAACTCACCGTGAACCAACAAGCTTCTCATCCTGAAGTCGCCCAGGGCAGAAGTACGCCAGTAGGTGCAAGAGCCGAGTTAGCGGGCTATGAGCCATATGAGCAAGTTGGCCCGCAGCGAATTCACTACATAAACTATCGATAGGATGGACGCCATGAGTTACAAAGCGTTACGCGCATCAGCCGAAGCACTGCTCTGTGGTGAGCTGGCGACTCGGGGGTGGGCGAAGAGACGGGGCATCACCACGAGGAAGATTGACGGTCGAGCTGAACTATGGCTGGCACTTGGCATGACCTCGTACGGGACATCGGCCTTGCCCGTTATTGGAATCTGGCCGTTGATCGGGATTCGTCATCTGCAAATCGAGGCGATCGAACGAAGCGTATGGAGCAATGAAAGTCAAAATCCATTGGCCGCAGTCCGAATCGGTGTAGCCTATCTGTTGGAACCAGAACACTCGGGACATTGGTTGGTAACCACAAATAATCTACTGGAAGAGTGCGCGAGTATGGTCGACGCGATCGAAACCGTAGCGCCTCGCTTCGCGGCGGACCATGCAAGTCTGGACCGGCTGATCATTGACCTGCAGGAAGGGCGACGTGTGAGTAGCCAGGATTCGAAGCGCGACAGATTACCCATCGCGTTGTATGCTGCAGGAAGATATGATGAGGCGAGAGATGCCCTCAAGCGAGGCGCGAACGAGTATCGAGGAGCGACGCACGCGGGAGCTGTAAGATACCGCGAATTTCGGCGCCGCATGCTCGCTCTGATCAAGAGCGGAGAAGATTCAAAGCCAGCAATGCCGAAGTGGCGAGAGTGGACATGATCTTCCCCGGAAGACATCGGCCGGTCGAGACAGTCTCTTTGGGCCTCCCCCAGAAAAATGGTTCTTCCGCGAATTTGATGGTTTTGGCCACATGGGTCAGAATCAATGAATGACACAGCCAGAATGGAAGCTCACGATTGAGTGTTTCGAGATCGACCTGGTTACCCATGATGAACGTGGGTGGCAGGTCGAAATGCATTCGACAAGCAAAATGGCAGCCTGTCCGAGTTGTGGGTGCATGAGCGTGCGTGTCCACAGCTACTATGCGCGCAAGGTGCGCGATGTTCCCGTGGCGGCACAGCCTGTGAAATTGGTGATTCGTGCCCGCCGTCTTGAATGCCGGAATGAAGACTGTCGTCGGAAAGTGTTTTGTGAGCGCTTGGGCGGGTTGGCAAAGGCATACAGCCGAATGAGCGAGCGATTGATCGCGGCAATCCGGGCTATCGGCTTTGCGCTCAACGGCGAAGGCGGCGCGCGGTTGGCGAAGGAGCTGGGCATCGGTGTCAGTGGCGACAAGGTCATAGCGATCGTGAGGTGCACGCCGCAAGATGAGATAAAAGCGCCCAGGGTGATGGGAGTTGACGACTGGGCCTACCGCAAAGGTCAGCGCTATGGCACGTTGATTGTGGATCACGAGCGGGGGGTGGCGGTCGATCTTATCGAGGGGCGCACGTCATCTCCACTGGCTGGCTGGCTTACGCGACATGGCGGGGCGCAGATTATTACGCGAGACCGATCGACTGAATACACAAACGCGATCAACCAGGCGGCGCCTGAAGCTCAACAAGTCGCCGATCGCTGGCACCTGTTGCACAACATGCGCGAAACCGTCAAACAGCTTATGTCTCGCCGGCGTGGCGAGGTTGAGCAGACGTGGAAGGAGAATTCAACGGTGGCGGAAGCCCTGAAAATGCCGGCGCACACCACGATGCCACTCCCACGGACTGCCCAAGAACAAGCCGCTAGTCGCGCCAGTCGCACAGGCCGTAAGACTCGTTTTGAGGAAGTCAAGCGACTCCGCCAGCAAGGCGCGACGATCAGCCAAATCTCACGGTTGTTGGACATGGATCCTAAAACAGCGCGGGTCTACTTCTACGCGGATGTATTTCCTGAGCGCAAAAAGAACAAGAGCATCAAGACGTCAATCGATCCGCATGTCTTGTATTTGCAGCAGCGTTTCGAGCAAGGCTGCCGCAATGTCATGCAACTGTTTCGCGAGATTCGCACCCGAGGCTACATCGGCAGCTCCACGCCCGTTAGGCGCTGGATGTGGCTGCGCCGAGAAGCGCCGGCTCCGTCCACGCCCAATCGACTGACCGAGAGTGTTCGCCAACAAATCAAAGCTGCTTTGCAACAGATAACAGACTTGCCCTCCTCGCGACAGCTATCTTGGTTGCTCGTCCGACAGCCCAAAGATCTAACCGATCCCGACCAAAGGTCCTTGAATATTCTGTTGAAAAATGACGTCGTTCGTCGCGTTTACGATGTTGCTCAGCGTTTCGGGAGCATGATTCGTGGGCATGAACACGAGCAACTTGACTCCTGGTTGGAGGCTTGCGCCACCTCACGGATGGCCGAATTAATCTCGTTCGCAAGAGGGATTCGCAGCGACTATGCAGCCATCAAGGCCGCCCTGTTAACAAAATGGAGCAACGGTCCGACAGAAGGTCACGTCAACCGGCTCAAGACGATCAAGCGCCTGATGTTCGGACGCGCCAAGTTCGACTTGCTCCGTATCCGCGTCCTCCATCCCACGTGAACCATCAAATTCGCGGAAGAACCAATTTAGTGGAGAGGTGGTTAAGAAAGTCCGACGATCGCCGCGGTGAGACACGGCTGCGTCCAGGGTGGCCATCGTGGGCGGATAATGGCCGCAGTTCATCCGCCCACCGCAGGAGTCTCCATGCTGTCCACGATTCGCCTTTTCGGCGCCCGCCTGGCGCTCGCCATCGCCCTGCTCTTGCCCGCCCTGCCGCTTGGCGCGCCGGTCGCGCGCGCCGCTGACAGCCCGCCTCCCAAGACCGTCACCATCCCGGGCACCCTGCAGAGCAAGCTCGGCTGCCCCGGCGACTGGCAGCCGAATTGCGCCAAGACCTATTTGACCTATGACCCGCTGGCCGACATCTGGGTGGGCACCTTCGATCTGCCCAAAGGCGACTACGAATACAAGGCCGCCCTCAACGATTCGTGGACCGAGAACTATGGCGGCAAGGCCGACGCGGGCGGGGCGAACATCGTCCTGAGCGTCCCCGATGCCCGCAAAGTGACCTTCTACTACGACCACAAGACCCACTGGGTCATCGACAGTATGCGTTATGCGATTCCGATCGTGATCGGGACCTGGCAGACCAAATCAGGCTGCAAGGCCGACAACGATCCGGCCTGCCGGGTCGGTTTCATGTCCGATCCGCTGTTGAGCGGGCAGGCCGCCTTCGTGACCACGAAGATACCGGCGGGCAAGTACGAAGCGCGCGCCTCGCTGAACGGCAGCCCGACGGATGTGTATGGCGGCGATGGGGCCAGGGGCGGGGCCGCGCTCTCCTTCGAGGTCAAAGACGCCGGCCAGGAAATTTACTTTGGTTTCGATGCCGCCACCCGCAAGCTGGTCGTTAACATCGATGGCGCGCCCAAGGGCAGCCTGACCAAGTCGGCGGCCGTCTGGGTGACGGCCGATACCCTGGTCTGGGGTGTGACAGGATCGCCGCGCTACACCTATCGCCTGCACTGGGACCCCGAGGCCAAACTCGAGCTCACTCCCAAGGGCGTCAACGGCGGCGACAGCGTTGCGCTCGAGTACTCCAGCGCCGGGGTCGGCCCCGCTGCGGCGAAATTCCCCCACCTGTCAGGTCTGTCCGGTTTCAAGCTGCCCGTCGACGCGCAGGCCAAACTGCCCGCCATCCTCAAATCGCAGATCGCGGTCAGCGTCAGCGACGGC
>JBDSIP010000517.1:0-4670 GCA_039917915.1 Thermoflexales bacterium | reverse complement strand
AACGGGGGGCGGGTCGCAAGGCCCGCCCCCCGTTGCTTTTCGAACCGTACTATGAAGGGTTCGGAAGTCCAAGCACGACCCGGAACTCGCCAGCATCGAGGGTCTCGCGTTCGAGCAGGTTCTTGGCCACCAGGAAGAGCTTGTCCTTGTTTTCGTTCAGCAAGTGCTTGCAGCGCTGATAGCCCGTATTGACGATCCGGCTGATTTCGGAGTCAATCGCCTCGGCTACCTTCTCGCTGTAGCTGCGGCCTTCCTGAATCTCGCGGCCGAGGAATACCAATTCCTGGCGATCGCCATACGAGATTGGACCGAGCGAGTCACTCATGCCGTACTGGCGGACCATTGCCCGCGCAATCGAAGTGGCCCGTTCCATGTCATTTGTCGCGCCGGCCGTGATATCGTCAAACGCAATTTCCTCGGCTACGCGGCCGGCCATGAGGGTGACGATCTTGCCCTCAAGCGTTTTGCGGCTCATCTGCGAGAACATGTCGTCGTTGGTCGGCGAGTTCCAAGTCACGCCGCCGGCCATGCCGCGCGGGATGATAGTCACCTTTTGAACGGTCTCCTGAGCCTCGGGCGTCAGTGCCATCGCCACCGCGTGCCCGGCCTCATGGTAGGCGACGATTTCCTTGTCATGCGTGCTCATGAGACGGCTGCGCCGGGCAGGGCCCAGGGCAACCTTTTCGATCGCTTCCTGCATCTCGGCCTGGCCGATTTCCTTGCGGCTCGCCCGGGCGGACAGGATCGCGGCCTCATTGACCAGATTCTCGATATCGGCTCCGGTGAAGCCCGGTGTCTGCTTGGCGATGACCCGCAGGTCGACGTCGGCGGCCATCGGCTTGCCGCGGCTGTGCACCTTGAGGATCGCCTCGCGCCCGATGACGTCAGGGGCATCAACGGTGACGCGGCGGTCGAAACGGCCTGGTCGAAGCAGGGCGGGGTCCAGAATGTCCGGCCGGTTGGTGGCCGCGATGATGATGATGTTGGTGTCGGTGTTGAAACCATCCATCTCGACCAGCATCTGATTCAGGGTCTGCTCGCGCTCATCGTTGCCGCCGCCCAGGCCAGCGCCGCGCTGGCGGCCGACCGCGTCGATCTCGTCGATGAAGATGATGCACGGCGCGGCTTTCTTCGCCTGGTCAAACAGATCGCGGACGCGGCTTGCGCCCACACCCACGAAGAGCTCCACAAACTCGGAACCCGACAGGGTGAAGAACGGCACACCGGCTTCACCGGCGACAGCCTTGGCCAGCAGAGTCTTGCCCGAGCCAGGCGGCCCGACGAGCAAAACGCCCTTCGGAATTCGCGCGCCAAGCTGGATGAATTTCTCGGGCGACTTGAGGAAGTCGACCACTTCAACCAGCTCCTGCTTGGCCTCGTCGCATCCGGCGACATCGCCGAAGGTGACTACAGGCGTCTCCTGGTTCATCCGCCGGGCGCGGCTGCGACCAAAGCTGAAGGCCTGATCGGCACCTGACTGAGCACGGCGCATCATCATCAGGAAGAACACCAGCAGGATGATCGGGATGCCGATCGAGGCCACGATCGGGATGATCTGAGACAGTGGCGATCGCGCTTCGATCGAATACTCGAAGCCGGCCAAGCCCGTGTCATCAACCCCGTAGTTCTTGAGCAGCGTGGTCAATTCGCTCGTGTCCGGCTTGCCGAACGTGTAAGTTTTGGGAAGCGGATCCTTGCGCTCAATCCGCTCAACCTTGACCGTTTCACCCTCAGACGACACCATCACCCGCTTGACATTCTTGGCCTTGATGTCCGAAACGAGGGTATTGATGGTCGGCTGGTCGGTCACCGGCGCGGTGGGGCGCGCAAACGCCATCAGGGCATAAACGATGACCAAACTGATGAGGATGATCGGGATGATGTTATTTCTGAGGCTCTTCGGCATTCTGCCTGTCCTTGCGCGCCTGAACCGGCGCGTCTGTCAACCGAATGATTATAGCGACACCTGTTGATATCCCCGTCGCATTAGCAAGAGGTTAGACCGCGTCCAGTGCCGGCAGACTATTACAATCACGACGCATGTTGACCTCGGAACTCGACTACACGCTTCCTCCTGAACTGATCTCTCAGCACCCGGCAGAACCTCGGGACACATCACGTCTTCTGGTGGTGGACCGCGCGACGGGGTCGATCACCCACGCCGGGTTCCGCGACATCGGGTCGTGGCTTCAACCCGCCGATCTGCTTGTCGCCAACGATAGCCGGGTATTGGCAGCCAGACTCAAGGGCCGCAAACGTTCGGGCGGCAAGGTAGAGCTGCTGCTGCTCCGGCGATTGGACGACCGCCGCTGGGTGGCTCTGGTGAGTGGGCGGAATGTGACGACGCTGCGATTCGAGCGGGACGGGGTCGGCGTAAATGCCCGGGTGCTGGAGAACCATGGGGGTGGGGAGGCGATCGTCGAGTTCGATTCGGCCATCGAGCCTCTATTGCCCAAGTTGGGTGAAGCGCCCCTCCCGCCGTATATCCACGAGACGCTGGCCGACCCCGACCGCTACCAGACAGTCTACGCCCGTGTGACAGGATCGGCGGCGGCACCGACCGCGGGATTGCATTTCACGCCCCGGCTGATTGACAGCCTGCGCGAGCGCGGGGTCGGATTCGAGTTTGTCACCCTGCATGTCGGCGTTGATACCTTCAAGCCCATCCACGGCGATACGGTCGAGGGCCATTTCATTCACTCGGAGTGGTGCGAGGTGCCGCAGCGCACCGTGGACGCGATCGCGGTAGCCCGGGCCGCAAGCGCCAGGGTCGTGGCCGTGGGCACGACCTCGGTGAGGTCACTGGAGAGCGCTGCGGGGCAGGGGGGGGATTCGGGTCCATTGGCCGCTTACAGCGGCGCCACCCGCCTGTTTATCACCCCTGGCACGCCCTTTCGGGTGGTGGATGCGATGATCACCAACTTCCATTTGCCGCGCTCGACGCTTCTCGCCCTGGTCGGCGCGTTTATGGGCATGGATTTGTGGCGGGCGGCCTACGCCGAAGCGATTCGCGAAAAGTACCGGTTCTATTCGTTTGGCGACGCGATGTTGATTTTGTGAGAGCGCTATGGCCTGGCGCAGCCAGGCCATAGCGCCATCACAAAACGGTGGCGGCGTCAGTGCCGTCCTGTTGGCCTCGGATGTAGCGCCGGAAAGCCTGGGACGAGCGATGACCGGTCTGGCGGCGGACCTTCCACTCGGCGTTGCCCTGTCGCAGGGCCGAGGTGATGAAGCCAGCCCGCAAGCTGTGCCCGCCGAGCTCCTTCCAGTTTGGAAAGCCGGCGCGGCAGGCCAGGCGTTGAACGAGCAAAGCAACCATTTTGTCCGAGAGGTGCGTCGCCCGCACCTGTCCGCGCGAGCCGAAACTCGGAAAAACCCAGGCATCGAGGCCTTTAGAACGTATGTTCGATTGAGCCAGCCAGCCGTCGAGGGCACGGACTGGACACAGGCCGGTCGCCTTTGTTGACTTGTTGATGAATTTGTCCATCCCGGCCCCAATCTGATCGGTCTTGGAGTACGGCAGAACAATTCGAATGCCGTGGGTGGTCCGGCGCACATCGCGCAGACGAACTGCCACGAGCTCGCTTCTGCGAAAGCCGCCGGCAAAACCAATCAGGAGCAAGGCCCGATAACACGCCACCTTGAGGGTGTTGGCATCGCCGGGATAGACCTCGACCAGTTGATTGAGCAGCGAGGCAATGTCATCGGGACTGAGCGCATCAACCTGGCGCACGGCCTCGCGCTCGAGCACACGCTGGCGGATGGCGGCGCCCAGGGCAAGTTTCACCAAAGGATCGCGGCCAGGATTGGCGTAGCCGGCCGTCCCGGCGAAGCGCCAGTCGTGGACCTTGACGATGGCGGCCAGGCGGGCCTGGAGGGTCGAGCGTTTGAGCTCGCCCTCGGCCAGGGTGGCCAGATACAGAGCAATTGACTCCGGGCGAGCCGGCAGGCTGCGCAGGCGGTTGATCTGGCAGAAATAAGCGAAGTCCGCCCAGTGCGCGCGGTACATCCGCTTGGTGTTGGCGTTCACGCCGCTCAGGACGAAGCGCTGGACTTTTGACCACTCGGCTTCGGTCAGCTCTTCGCGGGCGCTATCGTTAGCCTTATCGAGCGGCGCGTAGTTGACCAGGCGCTTTTCATCAAAGAAGCGCACGCGCATTCGAGGAGTTCCTGCCGAAGCTTTATACACGCCGTGATTATACGCCGAAGTCGAGTTATTTCCGATAATGTTTACTTATCGGAAATGAGTTATTCGCAGAAACGACCTCCGCGCCAAAGCCGCGAATATCGTGTGTGCGATGATCAACGGCATGGCAACCGAAATCGACAACTATCGACGCATGTTTCGCGATTTGTACGCCCAGGTGGACGAGGTTCTGGATGGCATGGACACCGAATCACTGCTGTTCAAACCTTTCGAGACCAGCCCGTGGAAAGGCCCAAGTAGCTCTGTTGGCTGGATCATCGCGCATGCGGTGTCCTCGACCGTCTACCTGATGCGCCAGGCTGAATTCGCGGCCGGCAAGATTGGCTGGGAAGGCGTGGCCGGCGACCAGGGCGCGGACGAGTTCAATGCGTCGAACCACGACCCGGCTGTGATGCAGGCCCGGGCCAAAAGGACTCTGGCGACGGTGAATGTGATCCTGGACGGGTTCTCGCCGGCTGGTCTC
>JBDSIP010000516.1:0-3614 GCA_039917915.1 Thermoflexales bacterium | reverse complement strand
GCGCGTGACCAACGCATGCCGGATGCGCAAAGGCGTTGTTTATAGCGCTTCGCGCCGGCCTCAATTGTGCCGCTGCCAATGGGCAGTCCATCACGCTGGAAGTCTTGGTATTGGAGGCGTTGGTAGTTGTCTTCGAAGTAGCCCGCTTCAGTCTCAGCCTGAGTTTCTTTGAGCGATGCGGCAAGTGCATCTGCCTGGCCGGTATACAACTGATCGGAGTGGGTTGTGGTCCAGGCAGTCTTGGCCGCCGCTTGCGCGGCCTCCGGATAGAGCATTGCGGCTGCCGCGGACACATGCTGTTTTGCGTGATACCAGTCCACAATGTGGGCGGCCTTGGCGAAGTAGATGCTGGCTTGACCCCAAATCCAACTTGCGCCGTCACCGATGACGACCCTCTTTCCCGCGCGCTGCCAGCCACGCCGAGACGCTTCGCCAAACAGCTTCATGCCAATGCCTTCGGGTCCTCCCAGATGACTGACGTAGGTTTTGGCTTTGGCGTGGACATCGGCGATCTCTTCGCCGTGCTTGGTCAGCTTGGGCTCGACCCGCTCTTCAAACTTGAAAACACAGCCCGCTTTCACCTCTTTCCAGCCCTCAGCGCGCACGTTCACCATGAAACCGTCCAGCGTCACTCCCAATTGGTCATCGTCATTGGCGACGTATTTGGCCGCTATGGCCGGGTTGAACTTGTTGGCGCACTCCAGCTGCAGGGCTTTATCTCCCGCTTCTTGGACCACACGCCAAATGCTGGGTGCTGATATCGCCACTCCCGTCAATTCGGCATACAGCTGCGCGCTTTGCCCATATGGCATCAGGCTCCCCATCTTCGCGGCCATCTGCCGGACCGCTCGGCTCACCCCGCTATCGGTGTCGATTCCCAAACTCGCGTCCAGAGGGAGGTCCCCACGGTTCGCATCCGCATCGTAGTAATACATTCGCTCGTACTCGATCTCCCCAACTCGGGTTGTCACCCGCCTTTTTTTCGGCCTTTCGGGTGCAGGCGCTTGCCTGTCTCGGTATTCACTGGAATGGCTGCACCCCGCCTTTCTTCCCGCAGCTCCACTATCCGCCGGGCCATCGTCAATCCAATGGCCGCTCGAGCTGCCAGGACCTTGTCCTCTATATCCGTCAGCGTCATCGTCTCGCTTGCTTCTTCCCATGACAGCAACTTGTCGATCTCCGCTGCGGCCGCCTCCAGGAGTTCCTTGCGCGCTTTGTCGTTTGTCATGCGCCATATTCTGCCCCCAGAATGAAATGCACCCTCGGCCCAGGCGAGCTTCGGCTATGATCCGAATGGAAATATGACCACGCGGATGGACGCGGGCGTGACCTACACCCACACTTGGGACGCCCTGAACCGGATGGCGAACGTGACTGCGCCGGCCAGGAACACGGCCTGGCGCTACGACGCGGACGGCCTGCGGGTGTCGAAGGCCGACGGGGTCGGGACAACGGTCTACATTGGGGACAGTGTGGAGGTGCAGATCAGCGGGACGCTGCGGCTGACCACGACCTACTACTTCTTCGGCGGGGCCCGAATCGCGATGCAGAAGGCGGGCGCGCTGACCTACCTGCACGGCGACCGGATCGGATCGGCGTCGCTGGCGACGGACGCGAGCGGCAACACGGTCTCGCAGGAGCGGTATTACGTCTGGGGCTCGGCCAGCGTGATGAGCGGGACCATGCCGTCGGAGTTCCAGTTCCAGAATCAGCGCCGGCTTGATGACACGCAAACGGGGCGGCTGTATGACTTCAACGCCCGCTTCTTCAGTCCAGTCCTGGCCAACTTCATCAGCCCGGACAGCATTGTGCCGAACCCGGCCAACCCGCAATGCCTGAACCGTTACGCGGCAATGGCCAACTTTGGTGGACCCCATCTTTCGGACACGAAAACTCCGAATTTCAGGTTGAGTTCCTCAGTTCCTTGTTTGGTTGAATAGCCTCATCGAGCGCAAGGCGACCGGAGGTCGCCGCAGCGCCGATGAGGACGCTGGAGTCGGTCCCGGCCGCAGGCTGGGCCGGCAGCTCACCTCGGGCGGGGTGTATCTGGAGGCCCACCAGTATGTGGACGGCTTTGGGCGCGACCTGCAGGGCCAAGTCAACGTCGCCGCGTTTGGCAAGCTGATCACCGCGACCGAGTCCCTGTCCAGCGCGACGATCTCGTAGGCGACGACCTACGCTTATGACTACCAGGGCAACCTGGTCAAGCTGGTGGACGCGCTGGGGAACACGACCACGATCCCCCTGGCCTCCGCCGGGGCAGGCTCTACGACCTGCTGGGCCGCAAGCTCGGGATGCGCGACCCGGACATGGGCGTGTGGGCGTATCAATACGACCCGAACGGCAACCTGACCGCCCAAACTGACGCGCGCGGGCAGACGGTCCAATACCTCTTCGACGCGTTGAGCCGGCCGATCGAGACCCGCGACGCGAACGCGAACTGGACGCTCGAGAAGCGCTACTACGACGAGGCCGGCTTCGGGCAAAGCAAGGGCCGCCGGACGCGGGCCGAGGCGTATGTGGCCAACGCCCTGGACAACAGCATCGCGACCACCTACGACGGGCGCGGGCGGGTGATGCTGGACCGGCGGAGTATCGGGGGCGAGAGCTACGACACCCGGCCAATTCGGTTCGTCAGGTTTGTTCAGGTGGGTAACGTTATCAACCTTACCAACCTTATACACCTTACCCACCTGATCAAACCTTACCCACCTGACCAAACCTGATCAAACCTGCCCGGCATGGCCGCGGCCAGGAAGGCCCGTGCGATAGCCGGGAGCGGCGCGCCGGCGTTGCTCACCGCCCGCAGCGCGCGACATAGGGTCACGCCCGTCTCCGGGCTGCCCAAGGCGCCGCTGCGCAGATCGGCCAGCACCGCGTAGTCGGGCAGGACGCTGAAGGCGACCCCGGCTCGGACCGAGTGCTTGATGGCCTCGAGGTTGTCAAACTCGGCCACGATCCGCGGGCGGATGCCCTGTTCGCGCAGCACCCCCTCCAACCAGATCCGTGACTGGCTGCCCGCCTGGCGGGTGATGCAGGCCGCGCCATCCAGCTCGGAAAACTGAATCGACGGGCGCCCCCACAGCGGGTGCTTTGGCCCGATCACGATCCGCTGGTCGACCTCGCGCACCAGGACCACCTCGAGTTGCCCGGCCAGGGCCGGATCCAGATCGCCTTCGATGAAGCCCAGATCGATCTGGCGCGCGATCAACCGGGCGACGATCTCGGGGGTGGTCCCGGTCTGCAGCGCGACCGCCATCGCCGGGAAGCGCTCGCCAAAGGCGTGAATCCAGCCCGGGAGCAGATAGCCGCTCACCCCCGGCGTGGCCCCGATCCGAACCTGGCCCGCGGCCTGCGGATCAAGGGTGCTGATGGAGGCCTGCGCCTCGGCCACCAGGGCCAGAATGCGTTCGGCGTAGTCGCGCAAGGTCCGCCCCTCGAGTGTGAGCGTTACGCCCTTCGACCCGCGATGAAAGAGCTGTCGGCCCAGGCCGCGCTCCAGGTCCTGGATATGCTGGCTGACCCCGGGCTGGGTGATGAACAGGCGCTCAGCCGCGGCCCTGAAACTGCCGGCCTGGGCCACCTGCATGAAAACCTCGAGCTTGTGTAGATCT